>CAZEEF010000013.1:0-15301 GCA_964511095.1 uncultured Coxiellaceae bacterium
AATAATGGGGCAACCCGCCCCATTATCCTTTGTGAAATAAATTAACTATGCATGATTGCACTTAACGCCGCAGGAGGACACGTGATACCGACTTTATCAAAAGCAGCCACTACATCAGCACTGGGATAGCCTTTATCAACAGCGGATTGGATGACACCGCATACGCCTGTTTTTAATTGTGTATATTGGTTCCAATATTTAATTGCCCCGAGAAACACGTCATAGGCTTTATCAATCGACCAATGATTGGTAATGCTTAATAAATAAAATGCTTTGTTATAGAGACCACTCGCATAATGCGCTGGTAACGACGGATAATAATTTTCAATACGATCAATAGAATAGCCATCCTTGGTTGGATCATCTAAATAACGAATGGGTTTCTGATCTTTTGTCATTTTATCGCCGATCGTCCAATCACCATTCCAATACCAGCCATAACCCTGGTCACGTAAATAATTTTTTAACGCGATGCCTGTCATGTCACCAAATGCCTCACTGATAGGCGCTCCTTCGAAAGAAGCGTGTAAATCAGAATAATCATCCACCAGAATATGACCCAACTCATGTGCAACCATGTCAGCCGCGGTGAAAGGATAATAAATGGCATCCCCATTACCTAATACAATTTGTGGATTACCATCAATCCTCGCCTGACTTAAACACGATGTTCCACATGAAAATGAATCCTCATATTTGCCTATATGCGTGTAGATATGAATACCCGTCAGCGGTTTGGGAATCTTATATTGATTGGTCCACATTTCGTTGGTTTCACTCGCAAAATAGGCCGCATCATTCTCTGGAGAAATGCCGCCATTGATTGGTGCATAGCCACCATCATTTTTATTTTCATAACTGGGATACCAACAATTAAATTTGAAAGGTGAAAGATTGTATTTGACTTCATCCTGCTTCGAGACGGGAAAGGAAAATCCCAAGTCCATCATTTGTTTATTTTTTAAATTAATGAACTCTGAAAAGGGAGTCGTATGATCGCAATCATTCGGTTTTGAACTAAAGTTAGTAGGTATACCCCCAAACAAATGTTTACCCCCTTGTGGGTAAAAGAAATCATATTCATCCAGTCTTAAAATACCGCCACGTCCATCCCCATGTGCCAGAGAATCCCATTGATGTAACACTTTTCCTGTATTCGCATCAATAATAAACGAAGGAATAGCGGGTCCACTTATTGTCTGATTTAAATAGGAAACATGATAGGCTAATATTGCTTTAGTCGAATCATTTTCATCAAAAAAAATAATTTTTTGTGCGTTGACAGGTGTATTAATAACTTGATTATTTAACGCAATTTTTTCAGCTTGCTCAAGCGAAATTTTACCATTTAAATCATTAACGTCTTGTTGAATTCCATTGATCAATGTACCTGTGATGCTATTTTTGTTAGCTGAAAGATGATACGTAATTTCACCGCCCCAAACGGGTAAGCCATGATAATATTGGCTATACCTCAGGTGACTGGTCTTTGTCTCATCCAACTGGCCTTTGACAAAATGTAATGTATTAACAACATTTTTTTGGGTGTTTAAATTGACAGGATATCGCAAATCATTGGGTGCTGACGTCGTTTTATCTAATGAAAATGATTTTAACAAGGATGCATAATTATCCACTTTTCCCCAAACCAATTGTTGTTCTGCTGCATAGCTGACTGCGATGGGGGATAGAAACATTGCTATGGCCGTTCTCTGTAATAACTTTTTCAATTTCCTTGATTTCATCTCGATTCTCCATTAACGAGTAAAAAAAGAATATCCAATAAGAATATACACTGTTCCCCATATGATAAATAGCCAGTAAAATAATTACGACACTCGACAAGATATTGCTAAAACCGTATCTTCATTATTTATACGATTTACGCCGAACCCAATGACTACACACCCTCTTCCCATTAATCCATGATGTTGATAGGCCGATGCAATTGAATTCAATGAAGCATCAACCGCCCGTGAGCGTGAAACGCCAGGCGTTATAAACTCTGCATCAATAGGTTCAACCTTTTCCTCGTTTTCAGCGCGAGCACCCGATTTGAGTAACCCTGATTTATCAAACCGTGAAGATTGACCTATCGAAGGATGATCAATTAAAACTTGTGACCATTTGTCCATATGATTAGGGAAAAGATCGGCAGCTTCATTAAGCCACCACATAGAAAGTGGAATAACAGTTCCTAATTTTTTAATGAATATGTCAACTAGCTCGGGTTCTTTTTTATCAAAAACTTTTTTTGCAGTTGTAAAATCGAAGAAGCAAGTAAACCATTTATCCACATCTGAAACAATGAAATCCCATAATTCTGTTTCATGTTCTGGAAAATATTCTTTGGCTACTAGAATGTCTAGCCAAGTCTGCAAATAGTGACATTTATTATCTTTCACCAGATTAAAAATTTTTTCTGCATAATGAGGAAAAATGGTTAACCAATTTTTTATGACATACCAGTTAGAAAAGAAAGTTAAATCATTCGTCTCGAGTGCTTTTTCAAATAACGGCTTTGCAAATAAAACTTCCTCCCATTTGAAAGAAGGAAATAATTTTTGGGCCATTTCGAGACAATACTTTGATTTCAGATCCATTATTCGATCTTTTGATAATTGTATGCAAAATCTTTCTTCATTGGGAAAGGTTTCAGATGCATTTCGATAATCATACCAATTTCTTAACCACACTGTCGGGGCGCTGAATATGACATTTAATAATCTAGGCGCCGCTTTAGGAAAAGTTTGCATGACATCTTTCATTTCTCCCCAGTTAGATAAAAACCTGTCGGAATGTTCAAAAACAAAGTCAATTAAATAATCTTCCAAGTCAGGAAAAAATTTCTTTGCATCTCGAATGTTAAACCAAAAGCATAATAATTTTGTGCTGTTTTCAATGATAAACTGTATTAAATTATCTCTTCTATCAGGGTATGATGTTAAAACCTGAATGACATCACTCAAGTATTGTAAATTTTCGTTACCATGCTGGTAAGCAGCTAACTCATTTTCGGTTTTTTCTTCTAGCATATAAAATTCCCCAGGATTTTTGTTTGATTATCATGTGAGCAATTGGCGTTATCGTTTTCATAAATTGACGCAAAATAGCAAAATTTCGCCGATAATGAAATGAAATTTTGATGGGACTAAAAAGAAAAAACGCAATATCACCTTTTCAACGAGTGCGTTTCATACGTTCTGGCTAACTCCATTAACCCAAACATCCCAACGCCTATCGGAACATGCGCCAAACCTTTCGCCGCACCGACGGCTAAATTGCGTGGATGAGGTATCGATTTAACCAGTTCGAATATACTATAGCCGCGGGCAGAACGATAAAGTGGACCTTGCAAAGCGGCTCCAGCAATAGTTGATGAAACCACTAATTCACTGGTCGCTGTGATCACTCTGTTCAAGCTACCTTTATCATTATTGGTACTCTTATTCTGAAGCTCTTTCTTATTATTTTCGCCATTGGCCAATCGGGTATTACGCGCTCCCACATAATTCAAAGGATAATTTTTTATGAGCGTGCAAGCAAAAAATAAGCTCCAGGTAGAAGGCGATTTGAGATTGACCAACAGTCTGGCTTTATCTGCCGTTTCCTTACCCGCCGTCGCAAGAATCTCTGCATAGGTTTTGGCGGACGATTTTTTTATTTCCAATAATTCCGCAGCCGCTGAAGGCAACTCTGCCACACTCATCATGGCTGCTGTGGCTAAATCTTGTTGTGTAGGGGGTAATGACTGCGTCACCCTGTTGGCATAAGGGATTGCAAAAACCCGGGTACTTGCCAGAGATAACTTGGCAGCCACATTGGTTGTGCTCGCAAATAAAAGAGAAGGATTATTTTTGATGGCCGTCAAAATAGTAGCAGAGGAAGAACGACTCGCGAACATGTTTGATAAGGTATAGCCCACAACCGCACCCGGTGCCGCCAAGGCCGTACCCAAGCCCCCTGCAGCAGCCACGAAATCAGATGTTTGATTGAGAGAATTTGATGATACTTCTTCTTGAGTCGATCCAGGCATAATGGCTCCATAAAATGCTGAACAATTTTTTTTGATACTCTACTTTATAATCATCCCATTATTTTTTAAAGCAAATAATGGCTTGCTCTCAAAATCAAATTTTAATAATATCCCCAATATTCTCGATGCCTGTGATAATAAGCTACAGGTGTTGTATATTCAACATAATGCCCTTGCACCCAATATCGACGCTCTCGATGCGCCGGCACCCAAACCACACGCTGCGCCATCATAGGAGGACCATAATAAACCGGTGTTGGATAATAAAGGGGACCGCCTCCCACGCTAATTCTAATAGAAGTATGCGCGAATGCATTCACTGAAAATAATAAAAAAACTATAAACACTATTTTTTTAGCCCACATTGGCTAATCCTCGTTTCGTTTAATTGGCTATTTTATCATCATTTTTAATAAAAAAGGTATATTTTTACAAATGGCATTACTTTATTGTTTTCGGTAAAGTGAGCCATTTCACAGGATCACGCTTTTCATGAAAATAAATCAAATTAATCAAGCCATTGCTAATCCATTACCCACTGCTCACACTATTTTACAAACGATATTCGGCTATAACGATTTTCGCGGTAATCAGGCTGAAATTGTTTCTCATGTGATAGACGGGCAGGACGCGCTGGTATTAATGCCAACAGGCGGCGGAAAATCATTATGCTATCAAATTCCTGCCATGGTGCGATCGGGTGTTGGCATTGTTATTTCGCCACTCATTGCACTCATGCAAGATCAGGTCGATGCTTTGTTGCAGTTGGGCGTCAAAGCCGCTTTTTTAAATTCCAGTCTGGATAGTTACACCGCCGCCAACATTGAACGGGATCTTTGCAATAATAAATTTGATCTCCTCTATGTTGCGCCTGAACGTTTGTTGACAACGCGATTTTTACAATTACTGGAAGAAGTCACTATTGCATTATTTGCCATTGATGAAGCCCATTGCGTTTCACAATGGGGACATGATTTTCGGCCGGAGTATATACAACTTTCGCTATTGCACGAACGTTTCCCGAGCATCCCGCGCATTGCACTCACTGCCACAGCCGATGATCCCACACGCCGCGAAATACGGGAGCGTTTGGGACTCACGCGCGCACGCCAGTTTATTTCAAGTTTTGATCGTCACAATATTCGTTATCGCATTATGCAAAAACAAAATCCGCGTGAACAGTTACATCAATTTATTGAAACAGAACATCGGGGTGACGCTGGAATTATTTATTGCCTTTCACGAAAACGTGTTGACGAAACAGCCGCCTGGTTTACGACAAAAGGTTTGAATGCACTGCCCTATCACGCCGGTTTAACTAACGCCGTTCGTCAACACCATCAACAACGCTTTATTCGTGAAGAAGGCGTCATTATGGTTGCAACTGTCGCCTTTGGCATGGGTATTGATAAACCGAATGTTCGATTTGTGGCACACCTTGACTTGCCGAAAAGTATGGAAGGCTATTATCAGGAAACGGGTCGTGCGGGACGCGATGGCTTACCGGCGAATGCATGGCTTTCTTATGGATTGAGTGATGTCGTGATTTTACGTCATATGCTGGATATGTCCGAAGCGGATGAACAACGCAAACGGCTTGAACACCGCAAACTCGAAGCACTGTTAGGCTATTGCGAAACAACCGGCTGTCGTCGTCAGGTTTTATTGAATTATTTTGGTGAGCATTATGCTGGATCGTGTCAAAACTGTGATAATTGTCTTGAACCGGTTTCAACCTGGGATGGCAAAATCGCGGCGCAAATGGCTTTATCTTGCGTCTATCGAACCGGACAACGATTCGGTGTCAAACATGTGATTGATGTGTTATCAGGAAAAATGACGCCGCAAATTGAACGTTTTAACCATGATAAAGTATCCACGTTTGGAATAGGTCAGGCACACACATCGTTTGAGTGGCAGAGTATTTTTCGCCAATTAGTGGCATTAAATTTTTTGACGGTCGATTTCAGTGGTTATGGCAGCTTACGATTAACTGAAAAAAGTTATACATTGTTGCGCGGCGAACAAACCATTGCCTTTCGTAAAGAACTGTCGCCAAAGAAAAAACTGAAAACGTCTATCAAACGACAAACCAAATCCACACCCGCTGTCACCGATCCACTCTGGCAAGCACTCAAGGCAAAACGACTCGAGCTCGCCCAGGAACAAGGTGTTCCGCCTTACATTATTTTTCATGACAGCACCTTAATTGAAATGCATCAGCAAAAACCACTCACGCTCAATCAATTAGCCACATTGTCGGGGATCGGCCAAACGAAATTACAACGGTATGGTCTCGCCTTCTTAGATGTGATTTTACTTTATTAATCATATAGTTACGTGATTTTTGACTCAAAATTTGCGAAAACTGTTACACAGATCGTAAAATTTATTAGTATAATCATAAACTTAACTCACTTTTCCCAGTGTCAGCCTGCCTATCAATTTCTTTTTTTATGCTATAGTTAGATATATGTATCTTTTCTGATAGAAAGAGATATTCATTATGGCCGAATCCAGAAAACCGCTTACAGAAACTGCGGGTGAGTCGAAAGCGCCTGAAATAAAACCCGTTGATATCAATCCCACCGATCCCAATCTGCCGGAAGAACAGAGAAAATTGTTGGATCAATTTCTCTTGGTTGAAGAAGCGAAACACGGGCAAAAAGGTATCTTCAAAAGAAAAGTATGGGAAAAAGGTGAAGTGTATACACTTGCCGATGGTCAAGCGATTCGTTTACCCGATCATGAAATCCATAGAACACCTAAACGCTATGCAGCGGTTGTTGTTTTAGGTCCTGATGAAACATTGCCGAGTGTAGAAGAAAGAAGAAAGGAAAAAGAAAATTTGGGAGCGGGTGTCATTTATCTTCAACAAGATTCTGATGGTCATATCAGAGCATGCACGACCAATGATACGGAAATGAAATCGTTGACAGAAAATCAAAAAAAACAATTGCAACCGTTAATCAACTTTAATGCGCCCGTCAGACTCATTGATACCAACAAAGACAAACACAATACAATTTTTGCGATTCATGCCATTTGTGATTATCCAAAATATATCTATCGCATTAATCGCGTTGGAATAGGTCCTGACAAATCAGGCAATCAAGGCGAAGTTTATTTTTCTTCCGGAAAACTCGAATTTTCGAATGGTAAATCCAGCTACATTGACGATAAAACATCGAGAAAACCTCACGATACGCGTCCTCCGAAGAAAGAAAAAATCACTAAAAAAATTTCTCATCTATCCTCTGTTCAGTTTGCCATGGCAGAATTAGGTTTGTTAACACAAAATCCCGCGCTGAAAAAAAGGCTACATACAAAACTGGGGACACTACAAAAAAATGCGGAAGGTGAGATTGAGAGCATATCGATCACTCAACGTCGGGCTCCGGGTGAATCATTGTTTGATATCATGAACAGTTGCGGACTCGATTTAAGCACTGTCTTGAGTGACCAGGAACGTCATCACTTGATAAAACTATTATTAAAAGCCGTCTGTGACGATCATGCTGCCAATATTAGCCATCGGGATATCAAACCTGAAAACATTATAGTCCATATCGTCAACGGTGTTGTAAAAGAAGTGAATCTGATTGATTATGGACTGGCACGTGATAAAACTAAAACAAGAGCATTCTCAGGCACACCCGGCTATATTGCACCCGAAATAGCAGCAGGACAGTTTTCCGATCAACGCTGTGATGATTATTCCTTAGGTTTAGTCTTGCGATCGATTGTGGGTGATGAAATGGCTCAAAAAAGATTGGTTGTCATTTCCAGTGAAACGCTCACAAAACAACACGATTTAGTGCTCTACGCTGCTGCGCAATATTATTTAAATATTTCCATGCAGAATATGGATTTTTCCGAATTGTATAGTAAAGAATATACCGATTTAATCACTCAACTACTCACCGGAATGACAAAACCTTTACCGGATGAAAGAACATCCTCTGAAAATGCATTATCCCTGATCGAAGCATTTGAACAGGGAAAAACAGAAGAAATCGAGCAGTCAGAAGAAAAACATGATTCGATAGCAACAAGAATAACCCCAGAAAGCTATGCTCGTCTGGATGAGCAATACGCAACGGGTATCGATAAGATTAATTCCATTCAAAATAGAGAAATAAAAAAACTGCTTTTTGAAGAAGCCTGTCATGAATTGGAGAAATACAGATCCTCATTGGATAATTCACTGGTGAATGTTGACGAAAATAGCGACTATTATTTGCGAGCCTGTGATTCAATTGATTTTATCAATGCTTGCCAGAACAAAATTAACGCTATTTATCGATCAACAACACATCCATTTCCCTATGAAAAAATGGGTGAAGCCATCGATCATATTTGCAAAATTGTGTTAGAAGAAAAAATATTGATAGAAAAAAATAATTTTTTAGAAAACAAGATGACAACGATGACAAGAGAAGAAAAGTTAAATCTTTTGTCTGGCACACTTGGATTTGAATCGGAACAAACACAGGAACAGGATGATGAAACTGCCCTGCAGGCCTATCAGGGATTTTTACAGTCTGGTTCAGGCCTGTTTACACCCACTTCATCGGAAGAGAGCGAACCCATTGTAAAAATGCATGTTGAAAATGCAAATGAACCCTCAAAGAGTCCCCCATCACCCACCCGTCATAAATAAACTCATTCCATTTCCTGAATATCATGCGGTAACAAACGACGATTTCCCCGAAAATAACTTAACGGTGACTGAGCTAGCAAATCTGAAAACTTTTCCATATAAATACACGCATAACGATCCACCTGATAAGAAAAATAGGTCTCTTCCGCACCCGCGCGAAAAACACGGCCCCAGTGCGGATTATAATACGTTTGTTCTTTTCGAAGTAATTGGGTGATTTCGCCGTCAAGCACGGAAATTTCCCGCTGTATCTTTTCTATTTCAGCATCATATTCACTGGATTGTTCATCAATACTTTTTGTATAAAGTGCCACATGCTGCTGCTCCAGCGTTTTCTTGATATGCATGGTATCCATAATTTTTTTCTCGATCGGCCATGCTTTTTTTTGCATCCGAATTTCTTCACCTAACTCTTCGACAACCAGCGCTGTCCGCCAGTTACAATCTTTTTTCAAACGAAGAATATCACCATAAATGTGATCGCCAATATAAACAATTTCATCACCCCGTAATTTTAAATCCGCCGTGAATTTTTTGGCATTACCCCCCTGATAAATACCTGGCGCAATAGCACCGTATATATTAGACATTGCACCGTCTTTTGGATTGACCGCCAAAAATTTCAAATTGTCATAAAAGAAACGCGGTTTATTCGCAAATGTAATGACATACTCAAATAAATTTTGCCAGGTTTCGCCTTTTTTTAAAAAAGGATTCAACGCGTGTGTTAATAAAAGATTGGTATAATCATATTGCGAATTGGTCAGCAGGAAAAATTTTTTACCATAGCGAATATAGTGCTGAAGCCCTTCTACGACTTCTTTTTCCTGTAATACATACTCATCCAACTGTTTTGAAATCTGTGCTTTGAGACTGCCGTCGGCATGCACCTTATCCACTGCACCTAATACATCGGAGGCAATCACACTGTAGTCGGGTAAATGAGTCGATTGTTTATCTTTTAAATCGACTAATTGTCCGTAGAGAACACAAAATGCAATCGAAAATGACGTATCAATCGCAATATAATTCGGATCTTTCAAGTCCACATACACACTGCGATAAAATTCTTTTTGATCGGAAAAACTGATTTCTTTCGTTCCATGATAACTTTTTCGAATCGCTGCATAACGGCTTAATTTTAAAATATTACCGTTTTTACTGTCGATGATAAGACCCCGAATAGCATCTGAAAAATTAAATTGGAATTGCCTGATTTCGGCAGGATACTGTTTATTGTTAATCAAATTTTCAACGACCATTTGATAAACAAGCGCTTCAAATTTTTTAATATTGTAACGTATCAATGTATGATCCATATCAAGGCCGATTAATTTGATTTTTTTCATATTCAGGATACGGTTTACAAACACTTTTTGGCTCATCTTTTTTCTCCCAATTTATAAACGACTGCGATGAAACGTTGCATGATTCAACTCAGACACGGGTGGAGCCGGTTGTTGCAATAAGGGTGTGCGAAAATAAAGTCCTGGATAGCCGGTTTGACGATATCCTTTGCCAACCATTTTAAGCGTTTCCCGTTTCCCCAATTCAATTGTTTTTTCAATATCTTCAAATCCGCCCGGCAATGCTGACGTAAAATGATAAGTGCACAGTTCATTTTGCGCTTTTTGTAGAGCATAACTTTGCGCGGCAGGCAGGGTTGGCATATAGTCATCCCACACTTTATAGTTCAGTATTTGATATTGCCATCCATTTTTTTCCGCTATTTCCCGCACTTTTTGCATGAATATTTCACGCTCTTCCTGTTCATCGATCGGTGGTGAATGCAGCGTTCGAGGTGCCGAACTTCCCAATAGAGTACATAACCTGCCTTCTGGTGGATGCTGACGATTATCACGGGTGGTAATTAAAGTGATTTCCTGCTGATTTTTGAGAAAATTGTCATCTTCCATGGCATGACGAAAAAAATAGTGTTCCGGTTGAATGCCGGTCACAAGCGCCGAGCACACCACATAACGTGAATAACTCAAATGAGCCAGACAGTCTTTTTCAATGTCAGTGAGTTCCATCCCTAATTGCAGCCATTTTAAGGGGGAAGTCGCTATGATCAATGTATCTGCTGTCACTGAATGCACGTTGCCATCTTTCATATAAACCACGTTGATGGAATGATTATTTCTTTCAATGTGTGTGATGTTAGCCGAGGTAATAATGTTTAAATCCGCAGCCATTTTTTCCATCAACGATTGATAACCGCCCTGAATTTCCTGGAAAGGCTGGCCCCAATGCAAATACGTTGCAAACAATTCCCAAGCCATCGTTTGCCCGGTATAAGAAAATACGGCATGTGCGGGCACTTCTGCCATCGAACGATAATTAAAACCAGAGACGATGGGTTTCAAAATATCGATCATCTGTGTCATGCCAAATTTTTCTGCGAATGTTGCAAACGGTAAATAAAAATCTTCTAAAAATGTTTTCGACGGGTTGAAACGTTCTCGCTGATATCGTCTTGCTTCTCGCGTATATTTATACAGGTGAGTGAACATGACCATGATCGATTTCATTTTTTCCACGGTTGTTTTTTTGGCTAACTCTTCCGTGAATGGAATGCCGGTATGATGATTCGGTAAAGTCGTTTCAGTTTTCATTCGATAGTGATGAAGTTGTTTGATGACTTCATGATAATTGGAAGCGACCCAGGTCGCACCCATTTCGGTGACCAAATTGGGGTCGTCTGGATGGTGATCCGTATTGCATTTTCCACCGACATGCGGTTCTGCTTCAAGATGCGTTACATTTTCCGGTTTGACACCTTGCTTTTGCAATTCCAAATGCGACGCCAAACCCATAGCACCTGCGCCGATAATCACAAATGAACGTTGTTGCATAGATTTCCTTATAAACAATTTTGATATCATGCCAGCTAAAAGCACGCTGGCATGACACAGGCTGAATTTATTTTAATAACACATGACAAATCCACAATGACGCAACCACAGCGGTCGCATCCGCCAAGAGTCCAGCCGCAATCGCATGACGTGTGCGGCGAATGCTGACAGCGCCAAAATACACTGCAATGACATAAAAAGTCGTTTCCGTACTTCCCATCATCGTGCCTGCAAGATGTGAAATATAAGCATTCCCGCCATAATGATGGATGATATCCCCTAATACACCTTTTGCTGCACCGCCTGAAAAAGGTCTGATGAGGGCAAGCGGAAGCACATCCGCAGGCATACCGATTTTCGTTAAAATAGGCGAAAAAAAATGACCTATCATTTCAAAACCGCCCGAAGCACGAAACATCCCAATGGCAACTAACATCGCCACCAGAGAGGGAATAATGCGAATGACTAATTGAAATCCTTCTTTCGCACCGTCGATAAACGTTTCATACACTTTGACACCGCGCATAAAACTATAAGCGGGAATACCTGCCACCATGGCAAGGAAAATACTATTAGACAACGTGACGCTGAAAGATTGAATAGTCATGGCGTTTCAGGTGTCGTTTCGGGTTGAAAATGGATTCTAAAAAACGGTAATTTCTCAAATAATTTTGCCGATAAAACAGCCACTGACACCGCACAGCCTGTTGCAAAAAGCGTTGTCATAATGATATCCGTCGGTTGACTGGCGCCGGCTGCGGCTAAAAACGCAATGGCAGTGGTTGGAATAATTTGAATACTGGCTGTATTCATCGCCAAAAAAACACACATGGCATTTGTCGCCGTGCCCGGCGTTTTGTTTAATGTTTCTAATGCATTCATTGCACGCAACCCAAATGGCGTCGCTGCATTACCCAAGCCCAGCATATTCGCCGTGATATTCAAAATCATGGCGCCCATGGCAGGATGTTCTTCGGGTACATCAGGAAATAACCGTGTCATCAGCGGACGTAACAAACGTGCAAAGAATTGGATGAGACCGCCTTCTTCCGCGATTTTCATGAGCCCCAGCCAAAAAGTCATGATGCCGGTTAAACCCAACGATAATTCAAAGGCGGCTTTGGCAGAATCGGTGACAGACGCAACCACTTCCGGAATGCGTCCATTGATCACGCCAAACAGAACAGAAAGTATGATTAATCCTAACCATATAATATTCAGCATCCTTACCTCATTAAACGATATTAAACGATTTTTTCGTACACCCTGCCCCATCGAATGGGATGCGTCGGTTTATCAAAACTGATTAATACCCGTCTTGCTTTTCCTATAATATTTTTTTCAGGCAAAAATCCCCATACGCGGCTATCTGCACTGTCATCCCTGTTATCACCCATCATAAAATAATTTCCCGCCGGCACAACCACATCAAAATCATCATTTTCACGCGTTTGAATTTGATAAATATCATGCGTCACACCCAATAAATTTTCCTGTTTTTGTACCACTTCCCAGGAATCTAAACTTTCACCCTGATCCGTATCATATTTTTTAAATTGCTGAGAAACTTCTATTCCATTGATATAAAGCACTTTATTTTTATAACTGATATGATCGCCCGGCACACCAATCACGCGTTTGATCAAATCACGAGATTCTTTCGGTGGTTCCCGAAATACAACAATATCACCCCGTTTGGGTTCATTGATTGAAAATACTTTGGTATGGATAACAGGTAATCGTACGCCATAGGAATATTTATCGACCAATATGAAATCGCCTACCAATAAAGTGGGTTTCAGAGAACCCGATGGGATACGAAAAGGTTCAAAGCCAAATGAACGTACAGAAAAAACAATCAACAAGATGGGAAGAAAAGAATAGGCATATTCAACAGGGACCGGCTTCTTTTGACCCTTTTTTTTGCGTTTGGAGGAATAAAACAGATAATCTGCCAGAATAATCACGCCGCAAATCAAAATAGCGTAAAAAAAAAGTTTTTCGAAATCAAAATTCATTGCAGGTCCTTATGTTGTGCAAAAATTAATTGATTATAATCGATATTGGATGGTGTGGCTATCATCTCGGCCTTGGCGACTCACAAGAAATGGCATCCAGGCAAGCATCCGTCCCCTCAATAAATTTGTTCGAAAGGTATGGCGCAGAGTAAGCGACGAAAGCAATAAATAAAACGATTCCTTCCAATTCTGCTGAACCGGTGGCACCTGACGTTGCGGTTTCTTGAAGTGAAAATTCGGGCGGCTTGTTTAATAGGAAATAACCTAACATATTTTCAAGAACAGCATAAGAAACATATTTACCTGCGAGCAGGATACCCTCACGCGCCATTGATGCATGATTGACTGGCAGCAAAGCATTTTGTTCAGTGAGCGGCGTTGCTTCTGATTCCATCATGCCCTGTTTTACGAATTGGTTATGATAAAAATTGTAAACATTTCGACCGAAAGTATTGTGAGAGGAGGCTGGATTGGGTGGTGTCTCATCTTTTTTTGTAAAATGTTTATACGTTGAATAAGCCAAACTGCGTGAAGCCCCAAAAACAAGACCACCAACCGCACCTATTTTTGCAGCCGTACCTTCATCCAAACCTAACGTCTCAGCACCCATGGCACTGGCCGCACAACCGAGCACCGTATTCACTGCTGCATCGAACGCGAAAGTGATTGCAGTGTCTTTGACGGGAAAGTCACGAAGTTTTTTGATAATATCAGAACAGCCTGGCATGTCTTTTTCCTTAAATGGTGATTGTTAATAAATGAAGGGAATAAATAATAATATCATCGTCCACTACTTGTATAGCGGACAATGCAGACTCATTAAAATTTTTCACAGAATTCTTTTAACGGAAAACTTTCAGCCACTGTTTTTGATGCCCGTTTGAAAACATCCAGTATTTTATCTTCATTGATACCGTCAATCGAACATTTATCCACAATTAATCGAGTGAGCTCAAGCGCCATCATTTGCTGATGCTGACCGGCTTCCATCAAACCATTCATCATACCGGCAAGGGCTTCTTCATTGTGCGATTCCATTTCATCCGAAAAATCAAATTCATCTAATTCGATTTCATCCAATTCTTCTTCGTATTTTTGAATGACATTATTTTTAGCCATAACTTTTACTCCAATATAATTTGAATGGGTAAAGTTAAGCAGTTATGTCTTTTATGGCAAGTGTTTTATGAAATAAAATATTATTGATAAACCCTATTGCTTTGTGTCAATTGATTGGGAGGAACTTGACTACAAAAAGCGACACATTGTTTGTGTTCTGTGATCACACCACCACAATTACTGAAACATTGATTATAGGTTTCGTCGCAACCGCAAGAAGCATTGCAGGGAGAATAATCGGCAAAATCATCGATTGTTTTATTCGGATTTTTGGATTTTTCAGTTTTATTGGCAAGATAAAGCACATACGTAGGCATCGCCGCTTGTCTAGCATTGGTTCTGCACATTTCATTTTGCGTACTACATTGCATTTGACACGAAGTACGATTCTGTAAACAGGTATTTGAGCATTGCTTGCCGCTGAAAGATTTGGGCTGTTCGAAGCTATAACTGCTGTTATACATCGGGCCGCATCCTGTGACTAATAAAGAAAAAAACAGGGGTAATACAATGAATAGGGATTGTTTGAACTGCATGATAGAGTGCCTAAATTAAATTATTAGGCCAAATAATATACTATTCATGCATTGACAGCAAGTCTTTCTATCGA
>CAZEEF010000013.1:15401-19721 GCA_964511095.1 uncultured Coxiellaceae bacterium
GAAATCGCTCGAAAATTTTATTATCGATCATCAATTGCCTTTTGGCCTGTTAATCAATCAAGCTGATAAAGCCTATTGGCTGAACCGTCATATTTTTCAATTGCCCGCTCATTATTTGTAATTTAAAATTATTAATTCACGAATAAATATTGACATCAATAAAATAACATGTAATCTTTCCCTCATCACTATCTATTCTACCTCCCAAAAAAATTTCATTCGCATTTTCATTTCCTCTATTTTTTCATATCTTCATCAAAAGCACATTATCTATAAAAATAATTCGAGGCTGTTATGCAACATATTTCTATATCAGAAAATTTTATTATTCAAACACATTTAGAAAAACGAAACGATAAATCTATTATCTATCACTATGCACCATGGTTAACCCTTTTATTATGTGCAGCATTTTCATTTTATAAATTTATACTGCAAATTTTTCCAGGTGTCATGGCCACAACGCTCATGCAAGTGTTTCATGTGAATGGTGTGGGTCTCGGAAATTTAGCGGCCACTTATTTTTATGCCTATTTAATCACACAATTATTTGCTGGCCCCTTGCTCGATCAATACAGTCCACGGCTTATCACTGCTTTGGCCATTAGTATCTGCGCATTCGGCACCTTACTGTTTTCAAAAGCCAATACATTATTGACAGCAGAAATCGCACGAATATTAATTGGATTGGGAGCATCCTTCGCGACCGTGAGTTATATGAAAATGACATCCTTATGGTTTAAACCAAATCAAATGTCGTTAGCAGATGGATTATTGTCAACGGCAGCCATGACAGGTGCACTGTGCGGACAAATGCCGCTTGCCTATTTAATGGAAAATCACGGATGGCAAAACAGTTTACTGTATTGCAGTCTTGCAGGTGTGGTTTTAACCATCACATTTTTGTTATTAGTACGCGACAATCCCGCATCAATTGCTTTGAATCATCCTGAAAACAAAAACAAAGCCAGCATCAAATTAAAAGAATTACTGATGCTATTAAAAAAACCAGAAAATGGATTATTAACATTTTATAGCGGACTCATTTTTACACCGATTGCAGTATTAGGTGGCTTATGGGGAAATCCCTTTTTTATAGAAACCTATCATGTCAACCCCGCAACTGCTGCCTTATTTACTTCGTTTATTTTTGTTGGATTAGCGTTAGGCGGTCCGATATTTGGTATTCTGGCAGATCGTTTTGGCCGAATAAAAATAATGGAATGCGGTACTGTGATTGCATTTATTTCGTTGCTGGGTGTGATTTATATCTATTTACCCGCAGCGTTATTATGCATCTTACTCTTTACTTTGGGATTTGGCGCAGGTGCTTTTATGTCCTGTTTTCCGCTGGGTAAAGAATTTAACGATATCAAATTCACTGCAACAGTCATTTCACTTGTCAACACAGGTGACGCGTTATTTGGTTCATTCACGGAGCCTTTAATCGGAAAAATGCTTGATGCAACCTGGTCAGGACAAATTATCAACGGAATACATCATTTCACTGCAACTAATTTTAAATATGCATTTTCCATTTTGCCACTGTATATGGCAGGCGCATACATTTGTTTAATTATACTTAAAAAATATAGGAGTCATTATGCTAAATAAAAAATTTATTCATAACGGATTTACATTTATTCAATCGAATTTTTACCTGAATCAAAACAATTCACCATCGATACACGACCTAAAAAAAATATTTGATTTAGAACTTGATCAAGATATGAGTCACGAATTTCGAAAACGGGCTTATTTAAAATTAAAGTGGTTCAGAACGACGGGGCAATTTGAATTACATGAAAATCAATCCTATTTTCAAACAGCGAGTGCAAACAATGCAGACGGTGGAAAAGTCAGGGAATTCAAAGTCATGCATAAAAAAATTCTCAATTTAACTATTATTCAAAATTTGATTCAGAAAAATTTAACCTTAATTGAACGTTATGAACCTTTAAAAAATCACAACCATCTTGTCATTGGAATGCATTTTATTCGTTATATCGTCAGACAAAATCATGCCAGTTTTAGTTCGCCCGATTGGTTGCATAAAGATGATGAGCCTTTAGTGTTTGTGCATCTGGTTGATTTAAGTCCCGAAGCATTAGGCGGCGATAATTTAATTGCAGATAGTAATAAAAAAATTACACACGTTATTCGTCTTGAAAAAGAAATGGATACGTTAGTCTTGAATAAGTCTGTTTATCATGCAGTGACACCCTTAGGTTCAAGAACAGGTGTCTCTACACGCGATGTGATTCTATTTACGATAGAACCTGCCTATACGCAAATTTCAGCCATCGAAGGTAAAGTCGCATGAATATTCTAGTCACCGGTGGCGCATCGGGCATTGGAAAAAGTATTGTTTCGCATTTAAAGGAAAACAATACAATAACCGTTTTGGATAAACACTATTTAGAGGATAATGATGTCAATTATGTCGCTATTGATTTATTATCGACTGACGCCATTCAAATATTTTTTCAAAATTCAAATCAAACGTATGATGCATTAATCAACGCGGCAGGTATACGAGAAATTGAACCGCCTCATCAATTGGAATTAGATCAATGGAACGAGGTGCAACACATCAACGTCACCGTCGCTTTTTTATTGTCAAAATATCTCATTACGAAAGCACTCACGGTGAATAGTAAATTATCTATCATTAATATAGCCAGTGTTTCAGGACTATTAGGAGAACCGGATCGTGCTGCCTACGTCACCTCCAAACACGCCCTTATAGGTTTAACCAAACAACTCGCTTTTCAATATGGAAAACAGCGTATACGTGTCAATGCCATTGCGCCTGGCATCATCGAAACGCCACTCACAAAATCGTATTTCGCAGATTCAACGATGGTCGATCTCATTCAAAAAAATACGCCGCTCGGCAAATGGGGTCAACCGCATCATTTAAATGCACTCATTGATATTTGTCTAACCAATGACTATATGACTGGTTCGGTTTTAGTCTGTGATGGCGGGTGGAGCTGTGGTAAATCATTATAAATTTCATTAACAGGTAATAACATGAAAACAACCATTATTTTATTAAATTTACGATTTTCTGAATTTTATTCAATAGACTTATTCAAACGTGTTAAAGAAGAACATGCTGTACGGTTTGTTGCCGTGTTGGATCAACAATTCAAAGAACGAATTGGAAATGCTATTTTGCCTTTTTTAGATGAAATATATTTATTAGAATCGAAAACCAAAGATGGTTTTTTAGCAGAATTTGATTTCGATAAATTATGTCCCATTGTTGAAAAAGAGATGCAACACACCAATGATCTCAAAATTGTTTGCACGGATGAGTTTAATCTTTTACATGCCGGGCGCTTACGTCGAAAATATCATCTGGCAGGAAATACAGATGTTGATATGATTCCATTTCGTGATAAAGCAGCGATGAAAAATGTGTTACAAAAAGCGGGAATTCGTGTGCCGCATTTTAAATTATTGACACCAGAGGATACTTTTGAATCGTTAGCCCATACATTTGGAATACCTTTTGTCATCAAACCCGTCGATAGCTGTGGTAGTTTTGGTGTTTATATCATCAATACAAAATCAGATTACCATGCCAGCCTAAATCAAATTCAATGTTCGACAGCGCATTTTGAAGTGGAAGAATATATCAGTGGCAAGCTTTTTCATGTTGATTCCTGCACCGAAGATAATAAAATTACATTTATTTGTGCCAGTGAATATTCTTATCCAAACAATCATTTTACAACAGGCAGTCCATTGGGCTCTATTCCAATCAATGATTCGAAATTAGAAAAATCATTAATCGATTTTGCACGCCAGGTGTTATCCATTTTAAAATCTAATAATTTTGTTAATCACATGGAAATATTTATTAACGAAAAAAATGAATGCGTTTTTCTTGAAATTTCAGCAAGACCGCCGGGCGGTTTGGTGAATAAGACACATCAGATTAACTTTGCCATTAACTTGATGGATTTAGATTTCTTTATGCAAGCGGGATTATTTGTTGAGCTGCCAACAATACAAAAAATTGAAAATGCGTTTTGGATGAATTTTCCTTTAATCGCAGGAAAAATTATTCAATATAATAAACCGGTTGTTAAAAGCCGCTTTGATATGATGTATTTTCGTCATTTAGATGACGTTATTTTGCCAAATGAATGCAATAGTATTGTTGGGAAAATGGCGCATGGCGTTTTTTTCCATCCGGATATCCATATTCTTCGAAATGATTTTGAATATATCAAAACATTTCAACTAGCAAGAATGAATAATGCATTTTAGTACTCACGTCGTCCCGCGGCTTGTCCGCGGGATCTA
>CAZEEF010000014.1:0-13253 GCA_964511095.1 uncultured Coxiellaceae bacterium
AAAAGCATTTTTTAATGACAGGAATGAAAAAAGGCACTGGGTCCCGTCCAGGAGCACGACGGGATGACGTGGAAAGTGTGATCATCCATTCAAAAGACATTGAACAGATTCCAAGAATAGCCGCGTAATATGAGTTACCAGCCTATGGCGCACTTCGTTTATCAGAGAAATTGATTTCTGTTTCTTTTTTGATAACAGGAGCTGTGGTTTGTGTAGCTTGTTCTGGATAAGTAAATAGATTTTTTTCTGACAATCTGATTTTTGAAGGTTCATTCAATAGCGACATAAAATTTACTTTTTCTTCTTCGGTTTCTTCTTGTCTTCGAATAAGTATATCAGAAAATTCTTTGCGTTTTATAGCTATTAAGCGTCTTATCTCGAGATAGTTGTCACGTTTAGTTTTATTTGCCTCGGTATTCTCCAGAACGAGTGATTCGACTTTTTTTAACGCAATCGTAAATTCAGTAAATACTTTTTGAATATATTCATCATAATCTTCTCCAAAATTGTAAATTTTACCGTTATCAATTAACATTTTTAAAATCTGAGGATCTCCATAAGAAGCTACCCAACTTAACGGCGTTTCAGTTTTGCATGGCTCAGTTTGCCAGACTTTACAGATTGGAAAGTAACCAGTATCAAGAAACATTGTCAGTATGCCTTGAAAAGTTTCTTTATCACCTAAATCGTCTCCAAGTTGCGTGAAGAGGTTATGTAAAAAAGCATGTAAAAAATCGGAATAATGAGGGTCTTCTTTATTATAATTAATAAATTCTTGTACAATTTTCTTGAAAGAAGATTTGTGTATTCGAGTGTTATAGAAAAGAGTAAAATCTTTTACTGTAAACGCAGGTTGAGAACTTTTTTGTTCACCAGGCATGTTAACCTCTAATGCAGATTAATAAATCTACATTAGAATACTTTTTGTTTATTATTAAAGTCAACCGAGTATTTTTTTATGCTATTTTCTTTTTTTCATCGGCACAAAATCACGCTCAGTCGATCCCGTATAAAGCTGTCTTGGACGTCCCAATCGATAAGGACTACTAATCATTTCATTCCAGTGAGCAATCCAGCCAATGGTTCTGGCGAGCGCGAAAATCACTGTAAACATGTTGGCGGGTATACCAATCGCACTTAATGTAATACCGGAATAAAAATCCACATTGGGATAGAGTTTTCGTTTGACGAAATAATCGTCTTCTAGCGCGATTCGTTCTAATTCCATTGCCGTTTTAAAAACAGGCGCTTCATGTGCACCGACTGCTTCCAATACTTCATAACAGGTTTCACGCATGACTTTGGCACGCGGATCGTAATTTTTATAAACACGATGTCCAAAACCCATTAAACGGAATTTGTCATCCGGATCTTTTGCGCGCGCAATATATTTGGGAATATTGGAAACATCACCAATTTCATGCAGCATATTTAATGCCGCTTCATTCGCACCGCCATGTGCAGGTCCCCATAAAGCGGCGATACCCGCAGAAATACAGGCAAACGGATTGGCGCCTGTGGAACCCGCTAGACGTACCGTTGAAGTTGAAGCGTTTTGTTCATGATCCGCATGCAGGATAAAAATACGATCCAGTGCACGAACCAATACAGGATCGGGAACCGTTTCTTCACACGGCGTTCCAAACATCATCTGCAGGAAATTTTCTGTATACGACATGCGATTTTGCGGTGGCATGAACGGTTGACCGATCGAATACTTGTAACACATCGCTGCAATGGTCGGCATTTTGGCAATTAAACGTAAGGCAGAAATGGTGCGATGTTCAGGATTTTTAATGTCAAGCGTATCGTGATAAAACGCGGAGAGAGCACCGACTACACCGACCATGACTGCCATCGGATGTGCATCACGGCGAAAACCATTAAAGAAATTTCTCATCTGTTCATGAACCATGGTATGGCGTTTGATGGCTTTATCAAAGTCCATATATTGTTCATGGGTAGGCAGTTCACCATTTAATAAAAGATAGCAAACTTCCACAAAATTGGATTGCATGGCAAGCTGATCAATCGGATAACCCCGGTAAAGCAATATCCCTTTTTCGCCATCAATGAAAGTAATTTTGGATTCACAGGAAGCGGTTGACATAAAACCGGGATCGTAGGTGAAATAACCGTTTTTAACCAGAGAACTGACATCAATCACTTTCGGCCCCAATGTACCCGACAGGACATCAAATTCTATCGATTTGTTTTCAACGGTTAGTTTTGCTTTTTCCGACATAGGCGCTCTCCGTTTTTGTGCGGCAATTCTTTCGGCTTCAGGATAACAGATTACCTGAAATTGTCACGAGATGAATTGCAGGTTTGTATCCGGCTAGCTATACTTCTCAGACAATTCTGACAAACCAACAGAGGGAATGATTTGACTGTGAAAAAACGACCACCCAAGAATTTGAATCTATTTACGATTCGCTTCCCCATACCGGCTATTGCCTCCATTCTTCATCGCATTTCCGGCTTTATTCTGTTCATTTTAATCCCCTTCATTTTATGGGGTCTTTACCTGTCACTGGATTCAGAACAAGGCTTTGATAATCTTCATCAACTGTTGACGACTCCCTGGATCAAATTTGTTATCTGGATGAGTTTGTCGGCTTTTCTTTACCATTTTATTGCGGGAATCCGGCATTTATTGATGGATATTGGAATCGGTGAAGCATTAAAAAGTGGCAGATTATCGGCAATTTTAACCATTATAATTGCTGGCCTATTAATTATCCTTACAGGTGTTTGGCTATGGTAAAGTCTGTTTTAGGTGTGAACCATCAGGGATTGCGAGACTGGTTTTTTCAGCGAATGTCTGCTGTCTATATGGCAGTGTATGTGATTGCCTTATTTCTTTTCTTAATCGTTCATCCGAATATGGCCTATTACGAATGGCATGGTTTGTTTGCACAATTATGGGTCAAAATCGCGACGATTTTATTTTTTCTTTCATTATTAGTGCATGCCTGGGTAGGCATGTGGACGATATTCACGGATTATGTGACTTGTCCGATAGCGCGTCTTGTTTTAAATACGGTAGTTTTCTTTGGATTGGCAGGCTGTTTTTTTGCCGCACTTTTGATTTTGTGGGGTATTTAGTCAATGAATATAGCGACAAATTTAGCGACTCATGCGTTTGATGCTGTCATTATCGGCGGCGGCGGAGCAGGATTGCGTGCTTCAATTGAACTGGCGCAATCCGGTTTGAATGTCGCAGTCATTTCGAAAGTATTTCCGACGCGTTCACATACCGTATCGGCGCAAGGAGGTATTAATGCTGCATTGGGCAATACGGATGGTTACGATGACTGGCGCTGGCATATGTATGATACCGTCATGGGCTCGGACTTTTTGGGTGACCAGGAAGCGATTGAGTATATGTGTAAAAATGCGCCCCAAAATATTTATGAATTGGAACACATGGGTTTGCCGTTTTCACGTAATAAAGACGGTAAAATTTATCAGCGTGCGTTTGGCGGCGCGACGCGGGATTATGGTAAGGAACAGGCACATCGAACGTGTTGTGCGGCTGATCGTACCGGCCATGCCATGCTGCATGCGCTTTATCAAAAAAATCTTGCCGTTAAAGCTAAATTTTACAATGAATGGTTTGCGATTGACTTGGTCAAAACAGATACAGGCATCGCCGGTGTGTTGGCTATGTGTATTGAAACCGGCGAAATTGTTTACTTAAAAGCGAAAGCCACTATCCTTGCGACCGGCGGTGCAGGTCGTATTTTCCAGACAACTACGAATGCGCATATCAATACGGGTGATGGTTTTGGTATGGTTTTACGCGCAGGCTTACCCTTGCAGGATATGGAATTCTGGCAATTTCATCCGACCGGTATTTATGGCGCCGGCGTCCTGGTGACGGAAGGAAGTCGTGGGGAAGGGGGTTATTTAATTAATAAAGATGGTGAACGGTATATGGAACGTTATGCGCCGCATCTCAAAGATTTAGCGTGTCGGGATATCGTCTCACGCTCATCCATGATTGAAATTCGTGAAGGCCGCGGTGTGGGTGCAAAAGGTGATTATGTATTGCTAAAACTGGATCATCTGGGTGAAGCCGTGATAGATCAACGATTACCGGGTATTCGGGATCTGGCAATTACTTTTGCGGGCGTTGATCCGATTAAAGATCCGATTCCGGTTGTTCCAACGTGTCATTACATCATGGGCGGTATTCCAACCAATATTCATGGTCAGGTGCTGACGGTTAAAAACGGTCAGGATCAAGTGGTTCAAGGATTATATGCAGCGGGTGAATGCGCTTGCGTGTCAGTCCATGGTGCGAATCGCTTGGGTGCTAATTCTTTACTGGATTTGGTCGTATTTGGACGTGCCGCCGGTATTCATATCCAACAAAGCATCCGGGAAGGACTCACCTATTGTGAAGAAACCCGATCGGATCTGGATACTGCTTTTGTCAGACTGGAACGCTGGAACAAAAATGAAAAAGGGGAAAGTGTTGAAGACATTCGAACCGCCTTACAGAAAGTGATGCAGGAAGATTTTGGTGTGTTTCGTTCGGCTGAACCGATGCAAGGCGGTTTCAAAAAGTTGGAAGAATTGCGGCAGCGTTTGCAACAGGCTGCGATTAAAGATAAAAGTCACTATTTTAATACGAGTCGTATCGAAGCATTAGAATTAGATAATCTCATGGAAACCGCTCTTGCGACAGCCACTTCAGCCAATGATCGTACAGAAAGTCGCGGTGCTCATGCCCGTTATGATTTTCCTGAACGTGATGATAAAAACTGGCTGAAACATTCTGTTTATTTTGCGGATGGTCAGATGGCTTATCGTCCCATTAACATGAAACCACTTGAAGTCAAACCCATTGAACTTCAGGCAAGAGAATAGGGGAATTGACATGCGTTTTTCAATTTATCGTTACAACCCGGAAACCGATCAAAAACCTTATATGCAGGAATTTGATCTGGATGTGGAAAAACATAATTGCCATATGGTATTAGATGCGTTGCTGGCGATTAAAAATACCCTGGATGATACATTGACATTGCGTCGTTCTTGCCGCGAAGGCGTTTGTGGATCGGATGGAATGAATATCAATGGTAAAAATGGGTTGGCTTGTACAATGCATTTATCTTCTCTGAAAGAACCGATCGTCATTCGTCCTTTACCTGGATTGCCTGTTCTGCGGGATTTGGTGGTTGATATGACGCAATTTTATCAACAATTTGAAAAGGTCAAACCGTATTTACAAAATACAGATCCTGTCCCTGCGAAAGAACGTCTTCAATCGCAAGAAGAGCGCGCAAAATTGGATGGATTGTATGAGTGTATCTTGTGCGCCTGTTGTTCGACATCTTGTCCATCGTTCTGGTGGAATCCGGATAAATTTATTGGACCCGCCGGTTTACTCCAGGCTTATCGTTTTATCAGTGATAGTCGTGATACGGAAACGCATCAACGGTTGGCAGATTTAGCGGATCCTTTTAGCGTGTTTCGTTGCAGAGGCATCATGAATTGTGTGGATGTCTGTCCGAAAGGGTTAAATCCGACAAAAGCCATTAACCATATTAAAAATATGATGATAGAAGATGCAGTTTAAGTAAAATCTGACAAGGTCTCCCATGAAAACGAAACAACAGCGTTCAATGCAAGATTTGTGGAAAGATTCCTATCTTTCCGGTGGCGGTGATGAATATATCGAGGGATTATACGACACCTATTTAAAAACACCGGATGAAATACCGTCAGAATGGCAGCATTATTTTAAACAAATTTCGGATGCTTCAACGGATGTCTCACACGAAGCGATTCGCAATGCTTTTTTGCAAATGGCAAGAGAGCCTCGATTATCGACCTCACACAGCGTTGTAGATACTTATCATGCACATCAACAGGAAAAAGTCATTGATTTAATTACGGCCTATCGCAGTTTTGGACATTTGCACGCAAAGATTGATCCACTGGAATTGTTCAGGCCGGGCCAAAATGCAACATTAAATCTGAGTTATTATGGGTTTAGTGAGGCAGACTTAACGACTTCTTTTGATGTAGGGACATTCAGCAGTTTAAATAAATCGACAGCGACATTGAATGAAATTTACCAGGCATTATGCAAAACGTATTGCGGTACGATTGGTATCGAATATATGCATATTGCCGAATTAGCAGAAGTCGAATGGATTCGTGATCGCATGGAAAAACACTGGCTGAATTTCACGCCAAGCGTCGATGAAAAATTACGGATTTTAGATCGTTTAATTGTCGCGGATGGTTTAGAAAAATATCTTGGTTTTAAATACGTTGGACAAAAACGTTTTTCACTCGAAGGCGGTGATAGTTTAATTCCAATGCTGGATACGATTGTCAATCGCGGCGCAGAAAAAGGTGTCAAAGAAATTGTGATCGGTATGGCGCATCGCGGCCGTTTAAATGTGTTAGTGAATATTCTGGGAAAAGCACCCGCCGATGTGTTTGCGGGTTTCGAAGGGAAAAATATTCCGAAAACCCATTCAGGTGATGTGAAATATCACATGGGTTACTCTTCTGATCTCAAAACAGTTTCGGGCCCCATTCATCTTGCATTAGCATTCAATCCATCGCATTTGGAAATTGTATCGCCTGTTGTCCAGGGTTCTGTGCGATCACGCCAGCGTCGTCGAAAAGATACACCCCAAAAAGAAGTCATGCCCATTCAAATTCACGGTGATGCGGCTTTTGCAGGTCAGGGTGTTGTCATGGAAACATTCAATATGTCTCAAGCTCGCTGGTTTACCGTAGGCGGTTCGATTCATATTGTGATTAATAATCAGGTGGGATTTACGATCAGTAATCCAAAAGATGCGCGCTCCGGTTTTTATTGTACGGATGTAGCAAAAATGGTGGAAGCACCTATTTTGCATGTGAACGCAAATGATCCTGAAGCGATTTTGTTTGCGACCAACCTGGCAGTGGATTATCGTGCGCAATTCAAAAAAGATATTGTGATTGATATGGTTTGTTACAGACGTCATGGCCATAACGAAGCAGATGAGCCTTCAGCGACTCAACCGATCATGTATAAGGTGATCAAATCACTTCCCGTGACTTGTACGCTTTATGCAAAAAAATTAACGGCAGAAGGGATTATCAGTCCTGACACAGAAAAAAAATGGATGGATGCTTATCGAAATAAATTGGATGCGGGTGAAAGTGTTGTTGATTTAGTGAAGCAAGATACGGCCTATCAATATTCAAATGCATGGCAGCCTTTTATTGGACAGGAATGGACTGCCAAAGCTAAAACAGCGCTTCCGATGAAAAAATTAAGTGAATTGGCGAGCGCGCTGGAAAAATTACCGGACGGTTTTGTGCTTCAGCCGCAAGTTAAAAAAGCGATGGAAGCCCGGCAAAAAATGACAGAAGGTGAATTACCTTTAAATTGGGGTTATGCTGAAACATTAGCTTATGCATCCTTGCTCGATGAAGGTTATCCTATTCGACTCTGTGGACAAGATTCAGCTCGGGGTACGTTCGCGCATCGACATGCCGTTTTACATAATCAAAATACCGATGAAATTTATATTCCTTTAAGTCATGTTTCTCCAACCCAAGTTCAAATTAATATTATCGATTCACTGTTATCGGAAGAAGCTGTGATGGCATTTGAATACGGTTATGCATCGGCTGAACCGAATAATTTAGTGATTTGGGAAGCGCAATTTGGTGATTTCGCCAATGGTGCGCAAGTGGTGATAGATCAATTTATCAGTTCAGGCGAACAAAAATGGGGAAGACTGTGTGGTTTGGTTTTATTTTTACCGCATGGTTATGAAGGTCAAGGGCCGGAACATTCCTCTGCGCGACTGGAACGTTATTTACAACTCTGTGCGCAAAATAATATGCAAGTCTGTGTGCCTTCGACACCGGCTCAAACATTTCATATGTTACGTCGTCAAATGATTCGTCCGTATCGCAAACCATTAATTGTCATGACACCCAAAAGTTTGCTGCGTCATCCGTTGGCTGTGTCTTCGCTGGATGAGTTGACGACAGGAGAATTTCAGGTCGTGATTCCGGAAATAGACGCAATTCCATCTGACACAGTCGATCGCATTATTTTATGCTGCGGCAAGGTTTATTATGATTTACTTGAAAAACGACGCGCTGAAAAATTGAATCATGTGGCCATTATTCGTATTGAACAGCTTTATCCCTTTTCTGAAAATGAATTAAAAAAAGTCCTGGCGGCTTATCCTAATGTCACGAATATTGTCTGGTGTCAGGAAGAACCCATGAATCAGGGCGCATGGTTTAGTGTGCAACACCATTTGATCACTTGTTTGAACGATAAACAAAAATTACATTACGCAGGAAGACCTGCTTCTGCATCGCCTGCAGCAGGGTATGCATCCGTCCATTTACAGGAACAGCAAGAATTAGTCATTCAGGCTTTGATGAAATAACGATTTAATTAAAATTAAAGGAAACACTCATGACGATTGAAGTAAAAGTTCCGATGTTGCCGGAATCTATCGCTGACGCCACTATTGCAACCTGGCATAAAAAAGCAGGCGATCGCGTGTCTCGTGACGAAAATCTCGTCGATCTGGAAACCGATAAAGTGATGTTGGAAGTGCCTGCCCCTCTGGATGGCGTGCTGAAAGAAATTTTAAAAAACACGGGCGAAACCGTTCAGGCCAATCAGGTTATTGCGATCATTGAAGCAGGCGATGGTAAAACGGCTGCTCCCGAAAAATCTGCCACAAAATCAGAAGCTGCAAAACCGCTGGAAAAACCATCCACAGCAAAATCCAGTGAAAAAGCAGTAGAAACAAATCATGATTCGTTAAGTCCCTCCGCACGTCGTGCGGCTGCTGAACATAATGTCGATACCTCAGGAGTCAAAGGCACTGGCAAAGACGGTCGTATTACGCGTGAAAATGTCATTCAAGCTGCCAGCAATAAATCATCAACCGGTATCGAAACGGGCAGTGCCCGCCCGGAAAAACGTGTTCCCATGACACGTATCCGTGCACGTATTGCAGAACGCTTGCTTGAAGTGCGGCAAAATACGGCGATGTTGACTACGTTCAATGAAATTAATTTGCAAGCCGTGATGGATTTGCGTGCCCGTTATAAAGATAAATTTGAAAAAGTACACAATGCGCGTTTAGGTTTTATGTCATTTTTTGTGAAAGCGGCTGTGGAAGCGTTAAAACGGTTTCCGGCGGTGAATGCATCCATTGACGGTAATGATATTATCTATCACGGGTATTTTGATATCGGTGTGGCTGTGTCAACCGACAGAGGATTGGTGGTCCCTGTATTGCGCGACGCAGATCAAATGAGCATGGCAGACATTGAGGCTAAAATTGCTGAATATGCCGTCAAAGCACGAAATGCAAAATTAACAATGGAAGAAATGCAAGGCGGTACTTTCACCATTACCAATGGCGGTGTGTTTGGCTCATTGCTTTCGACACCGATTTTAAATTCGCCGCAGAGTGCTATTTTAGGCATGCATAAGATTGATCAGCGTCCTGTCGTGGAAAATGGTCAGATTGTCATTCGGCCCATGATGTACGTTGCCATGTCTTATGACCATCGGATTATTGATGGGAAAGATTCTGTTTCATTTTTGGTCACTATTAAGGAATTACTCGAAGATCCTGCGCGATTGTTGCTTGAGGTTTAATTCTGAATTAATATTTGCGCAGTTTGAAGGCCGATGGTGGGCACGCTGCGCTTTGCCCATCCTACAATTTTTAATTTAACATTCAGGAAAGTCTAATGAATTTACATGAATATCAAGCTAAACAACTGTTAGCCAATTATGGCATCCCTGTACCGCATGGCGAAGTGGCCTGGAATGTTGAGGAAGCTCTGAACATTGCGAACGGCATGAATACAAAACGCTGGGTTGTGAAAGCTCAAGTTCATGCGGGCGGTCGTGGTAAAGCCGGTGGTGTGAAAATCGTTTCTACGAAAGATGAGCTGGCGGCAGCGGCAAAAGGCATGTTAGGAACACGATTAGTGACTTATCAAACGGATGCCCATGGTCAACCCGTCAATCAGGTATTGATTGAAGAGCCATCGGATATTGCACGTGAACTGTATTTAGGTGCCGTGATTGATCGTACCAAACAGCGCATTGTTTTTATGGCATCCACAGAAGGTGGTGTGGATATCGAAAAAATTGCACACGATTCACCTGAAAAAATTCTGACAGCGGTTGTCGATCCACTCGTGGGTATTCAACCTTTCCAGGCGCGTCAATTGGCATTTGCGTTAGGGTTGGTAAACGATCAAATCAAACAATTCACTCACATTTTATTGTCGCTTTCAAAAATGTTTGAAGAATGTGATTTCAGTTTATTGGAAATTAATCCGCTGGTTGTCACCCAACAAGGTCATCTCCTTTGTTTAGATGGCAAAATCAATATCGATGATAATGCATTGTATCGCCAGCCCGACATCCGCAGTATGCGTGATACATCACAAGAAGATGAACGCGAAAACCGTGCGCGTGATTGGGAATTAAATTATATCGCACTCGATGGCAATATTGGCTGTATGGTAAATGGTGCGGGTTTGGCCATGGCAACCATGGATTTGGTCAAATTATGTGGCGGCAATCCGGCAAACTTCCTGGATGTGGGTGGTGGCGCGACGAAGGAACGTGTGACCGAAGCGTTTAAAATTATTTTATCTGACAAAAATGTCAAAGCGATTCTGGTGAATATTTTTGGCGGTATCGTACGTTGTGATTTAATTGCAGACGGTATTATCGGTGCCGTGTCGGAAGTCGGTACGACATTGCCTGTGGTGGTACGTCTTGAAGGAAATAATGCTGAATTGGGCGCGAAAAAATTAAGCCAAAGTGGTTTAAATATTATTGCTGCGGAAAGTTTTACTGATGCTGCAAAAAAAGTTGTGCAAGCTGCATCTGAATAAATAATTGAGGGTTATTATGAGTATTTTAATTAACAAAAACACAAAGGTGATCTGTCAGGGTTTTACCGGTAAGCAAGGTACGTTTCATTCTGAACAGGCCATTGCTTATGGAACAAAAATGGTAGGCGGTGTCACACCTGAAAAAGGCGGTCAAACGCATTTGGGCCTTCCGGTTTTTAATACGGTCAAAGAAGCGTATCAGGCTACCAAAGCAGATGCCTCTGTGATTTATGTACCCGCACCGTTTTGCAAAGATTCGATTATTGAAGCTGCTGAAGCCGGCATTAAATTAATTATTTGTATTACAGAAGGCATACCGACACTGGATATGCTGCAAATCAAAGTATTTCTGGCCAATTATCCACATGTTCGTTTGGTCGGTCCCAATTGTCCGGGCGTGATAACGCCGGGTGAATGTAAAATCGGCATTATGCCAGGACACATTCATATGCCAGGAAAAGTGGGCATTGTTTCCCGTTCAGGCACATTAACGTATGAAGCTGTCAAACAAACAACTGAATTAGGATTAGGTCAAAGCACCTGTGTGGGTATTGGCGGCGATCCTATTCCGGGCACTAACTTTATTGATGTGTTGGCATTATTTGAAAAAGATCCGCAAACGGAAGCGATTGTGATGGTGGGCGAAATTGGCGGGACGGCTGAAGATGAAGCGGCTGAATACATTAAAAAACATGTCACAAAACCGGTTGTTTCTTATATTGCGGGTGTCACTGCACCGGCTGGAAAACGAATGGGTCATGCGGGTGCGATCATTGCGGGCGGAAAAGGAACGGCGGCAGAAAAATTTGCTGCACTCGAGGCAGCAGGTGTACACACTGTTCGTTCACCCGCTGAAATTGGTAAAACGGTTGCGAAGGTTTTACAAACAGTAAAAGCATAAAAAATGGAATACTATGTTAGATCCCAAATTAATCCGACAGGATCCTGATTTTGTGGCCGCCGCACTCAAAAAGCGCGGCATTACGCTGGATGTTGTTCAACTGAATCGATTAGAAGAACAACGTAAAGTCCTGCAAACCCATATTCAAGAATTACAAAACACACGCAATACCAATGCAAAAACAGTCGGGCAAGCGAAAGCAAAAGGCGAAAATGTCGATCAGTTATTACAGGAAGTCAAAGCATTAGGTGATCAGTTAAAATCAGCCGAAGAAAATTTTGCCCGTGTGCAAGATGAGCTAAATCAAATACTGGCAGTCATCCCCAATATTCCACACGAATCAGTGCCATTCGGCAAAAATGAAGAAGATAATCAATTGGTACGCAAATGGGGTGAGCTTCCCCAATTTACATTTACGCCAAAAGATCACGTTGATTTGGGTGCAAAATTAGGAATGGATTTTGCGGCAGCCTCAAAATTAACGGGCGCCCGTTTTGTTGTGTTACATCATAAACTGGCCAGATTGCAACGTGCTTTAGCACAATTTATGCTGGATTTGCATACTAAACAGCATGGTTATCAGGAAATTTCTGTTCCCTATCTAGTGAATGCAGATTCATTGTATGGAACGGGTCAGTTGCCGAAAATGAAAGAAGACGTTTTCGCCGTCAAACGGGAGGGTGAGGATTATTATCTTATTCCGACGGCAGAAGTGCCGGTGACGAATACGATTCGTGATGACATTTTAGAATCAACACAACTCCCGCTCAAATATACGTGTTTTTCACCGTGTTTTCGCAGTGAAGCCGGTTCATACGGAAAAGATACACGCGGCATGATTCGTCAACATCAATTTGAAAAAGTGGAATTAGTTCAAGTGGTGCATCCTGATAAATCTTACGAAGCATTAGAAGAATTAACGCATCATGCAGAAATGGTTTTGCAAAAATTGGAGTTGCCTTATCGTGTCATGGCATTATGCACGGCCGATTTGGGCTTTGCTGCAGCAAAAACGTATGATTTAGAAGTCTGGTTGCCAGGACAAAATTGTTATCGGGAAATTTCTTCTTGTAGCAATACAGAAAATTTTCAGGCGCGCCGCATGAAAGCGCGATTTCGCGATTCAAAGACCGGCAAACCCGAATTGGTGCATACGCTGAATGGTTCAGCGTTGGCTGTCGGCCGAACATTAGTGGCTGTGATGGAAAATTACCAAGATGAGCAGGGTAGAATTCATGTGCCGGTTGCATTGCAACCCTATATGGATGATCTTAAAATAATTGAATAAGCTTGACTGGAGTCTGTCGTCAATTAACCTGCTCACGTCGTCCCGCGGCTTGTCCGCGGGATCCAGAATTAATATCGGAAGAGCGTCGGGTAGGGGAAAACTTTACGTGCGGGTGTAGATCTGGGTGGGAGCCGGGTGATT
>CAZEEF010000014.1:13263-16048 GCA_964511095.1 uncultured Coxiellaceae bacterium
ACGCTTTTGCGGGATATTGAGTTGTGTTCATACTTGGTGACTTCGTATGTCTTGTCCGCGGTTTCCATATTGGAATGGCAGGGTCTGGATCCCGGCGGACAAGCCGCGGGACGACGTGAGTAGTGAGTAGTGAGTAGGTTGGGCTACCAGCCCAACAAACTGAAATTAAGGAAAATACTATGCGGTCGTCTGCGCGTATCAATGCAATATTATCTGATTCCAAATTACGATTTGATAAAAAATATCAAACTGAAAAAAATCGATTGCCACGCCCATTACAGGAACAAGAAGAAAAATTTAAAGAAAATTATTTTTCTCTGGTGGATGAGTTTGAAAAAGATTCTTCCAATAATTTCAACAATGCATTGTCGCTATTAATAGTGATTGAAAAAAATAAAGATACTCTTTTAGGATGGTCATTAATAAAGTTTGTCGCTTTTCCTATTCTTCGTATGTCTTATCCTGATGATCCAAGTGAGATATTTAGACGAGCACTTATTCTAAAGCCACTCATGCAAAAATATGAATATTCAGTTTTGCAACTAAGTGAAAAAAAAACTCGTAAAGAATTTCAACAAACTATCAGTACTCAATTAAGCATCGCCAACACGGCTGTGTCACAAAATATTCGTTATCTTGATGTAGTGAGAAGTCACCTTAACTTTTTTTTCACTTCTACTGATCTAAAAAAACTCATAACTGACTATGCCGATGGAGCTATTGTTGCCAGATATGATCTTTCCTTATCTCAGGTAGAAGACGTTGGCGAATATGATCCGAAGGGCGAGTATATGACTGATTATGATAGTGGAAGGGCAAAGGAAACCGGAACACCTATTTTAATGCGCAGAATATTTACGAATTCGGAGATGTTTTTTCTCTATGGCGATCAGGATGGAAGGGGACACTGGAAAAAAACAGTGATGTCGCCTGAGGCAGCGATTTTTTTGAGGGATTTGCCTTTTGATAAAAAAATACTTTACAGACACGATATTCAATTTACTGATTCATTGATGGAAATATTAAGGGAGGGGCATATTCCTACCATTGATTATGAGAGATTGGAGACTAAACAATTACCTTGTTTTTCACCTCGTTAAGGACTTAACAAACTCAAGCATTAAATAAGGATGTTTTATGCGAAATTCATTACAGTTAACTTTTTTAATCAGTACTCTTTTTTCATCATCGGCTTTTAGTGTGATTCCCACACCTTGTGGAACGGTGGGTCCCATTTCAACGCCGACAATTACCAGTACCACTCCCGTCGCTGCCGGTGAGACACCACAGTCAATCGCCTGTGTTTATGGATTAGCGCCTTTTATTCCCGGATGTCCTATTGCGGCAACCACGCAAAGTTTGCGGCTTTCAGGCGGCTGGGGCGTTATTGCTGTGACAGAAGGTTATGATGATCCGTTTGCGCTACAAGAATTAAATGCTTTCTCCACCCAATACGATTTACCTCAACTGTCTCAATGCGGAGATCTCACACAACCCGCATCACAACCCTGTTTTGCGACAGTCTATTCAACCGGTACGGCACCCGATCCAGCCTATGGAAAAGGACCTTCGTATAATCCGGATGAATTACTCCAGGAACATGCACTGGACATTGAAATGGTACATGCGATGGCACCGAATGCTTCCATTGTGATGGTAGAAGCACCTTCCTATAATCAATTTGAAAATCCTTCCATTTTTAGCGCTGTGCAATGCGCGGGCCAAATTGTTCAAGCCATGGGTGGTGGTCTTGTGTCCAATAGTTGGGGAACGGCTAAAACGACAACGGGTGTGCATGAATATCCCGGTGAAACAGCCAATGATGCCTACTTTCAAAAAGCAGGTGTTGTTTATACGGCGAGCAGTGGTGATACGTTAGCACCGGCCAATTATCCTTCTTCATCACCCAATGTTGTCTCTGTGGGTGGAACAAAATTCGTCCGTGACGGTAACGGTAATTTTGTAAAAGAAGTTGCCTGGACTGGTATATCGGGTGCGGGCGTACCAGATGGAACGAGTGGTGGTCCAAGCGTTTTTGAACCCAGACCTTCTTTTCAGAATTTTGTGATGAAAATTGTGGGTGCAAGACGCGGTACGCCTGATGTTTCAACGATAGGAAAAGATATCAATACCTATTATCTCTCTTGCAGTAATTATCCTTCTTCATCGAGTTGTCAAGCCAATTGGATAGCGGGTGCGGGCACCAGTTATGCATCGCCTTTGATGGCAGGCATTATTGATGCAGCGGGTTCGCATGCCCAATCCAGCCAGGCAGAGTTAACGCTGATTTATCAGGGCGCACAAAAAAATTATCATACGTATTGGCATGATATTATCGAAGGTTACAATGGTTATCACGCTTTATCAGGATATGATTTCGTCACGGGTCTGGGAACTCCGAAAGGCTATGTTGGAAAATGATGAATATGCCACTGCAAAGCGTCTATAAAATTTTTATAGACGCTTTGCATTTTAGTCTCCAGAAAATCTGTTTGACGGGCCTCGGGTTGTATTCGGTTTTCTATTCGAATGATCAACATTCGCAGTGTGAGTTCTGCGATCTGCAAATAATGTTGGGCCTGTTCTTAATGACGGACTCGGTATAGCATTAACAAGTGTCATTCTTTTTGGCGCCTCATCCAGAAACCGTGCATTTTTGTTTTTTATTTTTTGATGGGTAGTGGTTGTTGCTTTTGATTCTTCAATCGGATTTTGAGGTAACCCAGGGTTGACTACTGGATGTTGCGGCATTGAAGCTTGAGAAAAGTTTGGATTATATGGCTGT
>CAZEEF010000014.1:16148-19435 GCA_964511095.1 uncultured Coxiellaceae bacterium
GACTACTGGATGTTGCGGCATTGAAGCTTGAGAAAAGTTTGGATTATATGGCTGTGTTTGCCTCTGCCCGTACGGATAAGCTTGAAAATTTGGATCATATGGCTGTGCTTGCATCGGATCCTGCGGATAAGCATGAAAGTTCGTATCATTTGGAACATATGCATATGGCTGTGCTTGCATCGGATCTTGCGGATAAGCTTGAAAGTTCGGATCATTTGGATCAAATGCATAAGGTTCTGTGTGCATCGGATCTTGCGGATAAGCTTGAAAGTTCGGTTCATTTGGAACATATGCATAAGACTCTGCTTGCATCGGATCTTGTGGATATGCTTGAAAGTTCGGGTCTATAACGTACTGTTCATGATCTGGATAAGGTAAAAAATTCACCGGATCTTGTTCCCAAGATTCGAATGCTTCTTGAGCCTGCATTTCTATTTTTCTTTGCTTTTCGCTTTCGCGTCTTTTTGCCTCATCTTCGTAATGAGTAATGGAAATAGACGTTAATAGGCTTGAAAAAATATCACTATTGATATCACTGATGCGGTTATCAAAAATGTGTTCGATCACTGAAAAACATTTTTTACGATCGCAAGGTGCAACCTCCAGTATCGTTTTATACAAGGGCCATTCTTTAATGGCTTTCCACTGGTCGAATTTTTTGGGCGAAGATTTGGCAATTTGCGCACATTTATGTGATAAAAGAAAGGTATTAAACGCTAATTTTTTTGTATAAGGATGCGAATGCTTATAAATACTTAAATGGAGCAAATTATTTTTGATGCTTGGATAAGAGAGTCCAGTAAATGATTCAAACATCCCCGCTTTGTTGAGTGAGTTAATTACCTGAATAGGCGTTTTACGACAAAACCAATTTTTTTCAAAAAATGTTGAAATTTGTTGCTGCTGTTCTTTGAGTTCTAATTTTCTATTAAAATTGGCTGACGTTGTTTGCTCTTTTAAAACGGTTTTTAAATCTTCATGCACTTTCAATTCATAAAGTTCATTTTTCATCACATATCGAAATAGTTGACGAGCATCGTCCTTCAAGACTCTGTCGCGACCGCCCGTGACAATATTAATATAGCCATCTAAGTAGGATTGAACATCTTCTTCTAAACCGATGAGTACCGCTTCGCCTGTATTATTTGTCTTCATAAAGAAGGCTGACACATTGTGATCCGCAGTTTCATTTGTTTTTCGGAGCATTGTTTCTTCAGGTGTTTCATTATATTCTTGCTCCCATAAAGCGATATCCATATCCTGTGTGTCTCTGGTTCCGTTTTTATTTTTTATTTTAACTAAAATAATCGGATGGGATGTATTTTCGATATTGGTAATCTCTACCACTTCAGGCCAGTCTTTTATCATGTTATAAATATCAGTTTGATTTAGCCTCGATTGGTGAGGTATGCGAAAATCCCAATCATTGAATGCATCAGGCGGGAGATTTTTATGCTTATGAGTGGGTGTACTACCGCCCACATAAACTTCGTGCCCCGTCAATTTTTTTAATTTTTGTAGCGTTTTAAAAAGTGGATCGTACCATTCCAATTTTTTTAATGGAACGGATTTAGACTTCAGTAAGTTCGGGACAGATTCAGTTTTGACTTCTTTAGTCAGCGCTTCTACTTCAGCTAGTCTGAGATCTATAACTGTTGAAAGAGCGTCATCTGCAGAAGCCTTGGCTTCTACAGCAGAAGCTTTGGCTGCCAGAGCAGAAGCTTTGGCTTCACTAGCCGCTCTCACGATTTCTGCAATTTGAATAGATTTATTGGCTTGTTCAGCAGCGTTTTTGGCTTCTAAAGCGGAAGCGCAGGCTTGTTGAGCAGAGGCTTCAGCTTCTTTCGCAGGTTTAACTATTGCAGCCACTTTAACGGAAGTTTGAGCTTTTACAAGAGCATCTTTGGCTTCTGCAGCGGAGGCTTTCGCTTTTTCAGCATCCATCTTAATTTCTTCAGCCGTTCTAACTGTTTTAGCAACGATAACAGATAGTTGAGTTTGTTCACGAGCAGTTTTGGCTTCGATAGCATAAACGCTAGCTGCTTTTGCAGCAGCCAGAGCAGTCTCTGCAGCTTTTCTAGTATTCTCAATACTATGAGCAATGTTCGAAAATGTTTTTGCGTTTTTTGCAGCAATGTGGGCTGCTCCAACAGAAGCTTGAGCTGATTTAACAGCATTATTAGCTTCTGTCAGAAAAGGCCTAAATTTATTTTGAAGCTTAGTTTTTTCAGCCGCTTCTTTTGCTCTTTCCCGTTCTTCCTCTTTTCTTGCTTCTTCAGCGAATTTTTCAGCTTCATATGCAGCTCTTTCAATTTCATCTTCTCGTTTTTTTAAATTATTTTTGCGTCTACCCACTGCTGCGCTGGCAGGTTTTTTTTGTTGAGTGACAGGTTCCGGTTTGGTTTCTTGTTTGACTGGAATGATTTTTGTATGCGTAGAAGAATAATTATCAACAATATTTTCCGCAAACGTTCTCACTGTATCATCTTTACTTCTTTTACATAAAATTAATAATTTTCTCGCATTTTCATATCTTTTATCTTTTTTATTTTCCAGAATAGGTAAGAGATAGTTTTTAATATCCATTTCTGGAACCTGATATTTTTCTAATATTTTCTCCATCTTGACATCGATAGAATTCATTCTTGAAAAGAGTATTTTAAAAACACCCAATTCTTTTATTTTTTGTAAAAATAATTCACCGTTATCATGAAGATATGCATCATAAATTATTTTCCAACAATCTGGACTATTGATGTAATATTTTAATTCTTTGAGATGCTCATGGGTGAGATCAATTGTGTCTTTATCATATGCAACAGTATAAATTTGCTTTAAGCTATCTAAAGCTTTATTCGTGTGAGTTGTCATGAAATCATTGAAATAATTATCTTGAATGTTCAGTGTGTTAATTGCTTCCCTGACCTCCTTGAGATATCCCTGGATCGCAAACTCTATCATTATTTCATAACCCAGTCCGATATATGTATCATTATGATTATCATCTTCGTTTTCTGGTATGCAACAATCTTTAAATAATAATTTGGCGAAGTATTTCACAGCTTTTGGATAAGAGTCTGTCGTTGCGACTTTTTTCAATTCTTTACGTACTGATTCATCATCCATCTCTATCAATTGAACTGCGATTTTTCGAGCAGTCTCATATTTCGAATCAGATCCCAAGGTTTTTTCTTCAACCTGTTTTTCAGGTTTTTTTGACTCCGTTGATACAGGTTCAGGAAGATGTGCCTCATTTTCCTGGACCATTTTTTTAATGCGTTGATCAA
>CAZEEF010000015.1:0-19370 GCA_964511095.1 uncultured Coxiellaceae bacterium
GCTCTATTAGCCCAAAATATCCGGCATGCGCATCTCTCTACAACCTGCTTTTATTTTGCATCACCGACCTTACCGGGAAACCAGTGTGTTGCTGGATGTTTTCACCCGGGATTATGGCCGCATTGCCCTGATCGCGCGCGGTGTTCGAAAACAACGTTCAGAAACCCGGTCTTTATTGCAGCCTTTCCAACCCTTGTTCATTTCCTGGCAGGGTAGAACAGAATTAATGACATTACAGAATGTCGAGCCAGCGGGAATTCCTGTTTCACTACGGGGTGAATGTTTGCTGAGCGGTTTTTATTTAAATGAACTGCTCGTGCGACTCTTGCATAAACAAGACCCGCATCCACAACTTTATACCATTTATCATGAGACCTTGTTAGAATTACGGGGAGCGGAATTACAACAAAAATACCTGCGTTTATTCGAGAAAAAGCTATTAGATGAATTAGGCTATGGATTGCAGCTGCAAGGCCAAACATTTCTGGCTGATCGGCTTTATCGGTTTTATCCCGAACAGGGTTTTGAACTCTATCAGGGTAGTGAGCATCAACCAGAAGGGACTCTTTTTCTTGGAAAAAGTCTGATGGCTCTGGCAATGGGTGAATTGGACAATGAAGATTCTCTCAGGGAAATAAAACAGTTGATGAGAATCGCATTAGGTATTTTATTGGGTCCGGAACCATTACAAAGCCGAAAATTGTTTACAGGAGTCACTCTGGAATGAAAAATAAAACAAAACCTATTTTATTGGGCGTGAATGTAGATCATATTGCAACCCTACGTCAGGCGCGTCTGACACGTTATCCGGACCCTGTTGAAGCGGTTTATGCAGCGGAAAATGGGGGTGCGGACGGTATTACCATTCACTTACGCGAAGATCGTCGTCATATTCAGGAACGGGATGTTGAACTGATCCAACATGTCTTGCTGACTCGTCTCAATTTAGAAATGGCCGTGACGGATAAAATGCTCGCCTTTGCTGAAAAAATAAAACCTGTGCACAGTTGTTTCGTTCCGGAAAAACGCGAAGAATTAACCACAGAAGGTGGTTTAAATGTGCTGGCAGATGAAGGGCATATTCGGGATGCCTGTGCGCGAATGGCGAATGCGGGAATTGATGTTTCATTATTTATTGATCCGGATATCAAACAAATCGAAGCAGCGATTCGTTGCAAGGCACCTACCATTGAAATTCATACGGGTGCTTATGCGGATGCAAAAACGCGAGAAGAACAACACATCGAATGGCAACGTATTGTGAAAGCTGCTGAATTTGCCCATCAATCCGGTTTGGTAGTGAATGCGGGACATGGATTAAATTATCAAAATACGCAGGCGATTGCGCGTATTCCTGAAATCAATGAATTAAATATCGGCCATGGCATTATCGCGCGTGCTTTTTTTATGGGATTGGAAAATGCGGTGCGTGAAATGAAACGGTTGATGGTCGAAGCAAGAGGTTAATCATGGTTAGAACACGATTTTCACCCAGTCCAACCGGTATGATGCATATTGGTAACGCACGGGCTGCCTTATTCAGTGCGTTATATGCGATGAAAGAAAAAGGCGTATTTATTTTGCGTATTGAAGATACCGATCAAATACGTTCTGAACATCAATACACGGAAATGCTGCAAGACGATTTGCACTGGTTAGGTGTGAACTGGCAAGAAGGTCCGGGGGTGGGTGGACCCTATCAACCGTATTGGCAATCACAGCGTCATGACATATATGATCATTATTATCAGGCATTAGAAAAAAAAGGATTGGCTTATCCCTGTTTTTGCACGGATCAGGAATTGGCGCTTAATCGAAAAATTCAATTGTCGCGCGGACAGGCACCGCGTTATCCGGGAACCTGTCGTAAATTGTCCGAAGAGCAAATCGCAAAACGTCTGGCGGAAGGTGCCAAACCGGCGCTCCGTTTTCATGTGCCGGAAAAAAAGCTGATTGAATTTGTCGATGTTGTTAAAGGGTTACAAAAATTTAATAGTGATGATATAGGAGATTTTATTATTCGTCGGGCTGAAGGAACGGCGTCATTTATGTTTAGTAATGCCATTGATGATTCTTTGATGAAAGTGACGCTCGCGATGCGGGGCGAAGATCATTTAGCCAATACACCGCGCCAATTAATGCTATTGCAGGCATTAAATTTACCGGCACCGCACTATGCGCATTTATCGTTAATCATTAGTGATGATGCTTCTAAATTATCGAAACGTGAAGGCAGTTTTAGTGTTAACGATTTGCGGCGAGAAGGTTATTTATCGCAAGCGATCATTAATTATTTATCACGATTAAGTCATACCTATGAACAACTTCATTTGATGTCATTTGCAGAACTGGCAGCCAATTTTAAACTGGAAAAATTAAGTCGTGCGCCTGCGCGTTTTGATAAAAATCAGTTATTGCATTGGCAGAAAGAAGCGGTGATGGCGCTCGATAATGCTGCAACGATCAACTGGTTGGGTGAAGACATACTGGAAAACGTTCCGAAAGACAAGCGTGATCTGTTTGCTGAAATCATGCGAAAAAATGTTTTATTTCCGAGTGAAGCAAAAAATTGGGTGGATATTTTTTTTGGTCAGGCACTGCAATTTACCGATGAACAGCTCGCTATATTAAAAGAACCGGGCGAAACATTTTTTGTGGCAGCACAGGAATCGACAAAAAAATATGGGATGGATATCAAACAAATTTGTGATGATTTAAAAATGCAGTGCAATCTATCGGGTAAAAAATTATTTATGCCATTGCGAATTGCTTTAACAGGACAACATAATGGACCCGAATTGGTGCATATTGCTGCTTTGTTAGGAACAGAAAAAATGATGGCGCATTTTCAGCAGGCGGAGAAAATAGTCGGGAAAAAATGATATGCTAAAAATCTACAACAGTTTAACGCAGCAAAAAGAACTCTTTAAACCGATAAGAGGGCAAAGTCAGGCTCTATGTTTGCGGCCCGACTGTTTATGATTTTTGTCATATCGGCAATGCACGCAGTTTTATTGCATTCGATGGAATCGTGCGTTATTTACGATTCAAAAATTATGAAGTGATTTATGTGCGAAATATCACAGATATCGATGATAAAATTATCAAACGTGCCAATGAAAACCAGGAAGATTTCAATTCAGTCGTAGAACGTTTTACGGCGGCATTTCGCGAAGACATGGCGCAATTATATTTAGTCAAACCGACCTATGAACCGCGTGCCACGGAATTTATTCCGCAGATTATTTTGATGATTGAAAAATTAATTTTAGATGAATATGCGTATGTCGCCAACAATGGCGATGTGTATTACGATGTACGACGTTTTAAAAATTACGGTTGTTTATCCCATCGTAATATTGATGAATTGGAAAGTGGCGCGCGTGTGGAAATTTCTGACATTAAACGCGATCCACTGGATTTTGTTTTATGGAAAATGGCAAAACCCGGTGAGCCGCATTGGGAATCACCCTGGGGCATAGGTCGTCCCGGATGGCATATTGAATGTTCCGCCATGTCGACACGGCTATTGGGCGAAACATTTGATATTCACGGTGGTGGTAAAGATCTTATTTTCCCGCATCATGAAAATGAAATTGCGCAATCAGAAGGCGCGACGGGGGAACCCTTTGTTCGATATTGGCTGCATGCGGGTTATTTACAGATTGATAAAGAAAAAATGTCAAAATCATTAGGCAATTTTTTTACGATTCGTGATATTTTAAAAGACCATTCGCCGGAAGTATTGCGTTATTTGCTGGTGTCGGGTCATTATCGCAGTCCTCTGCATTTCTCGAAAGAATTATTACATCAATCTCGCAATGCGTTAGAACGTTTCTATACGGCGTTACGAGATTTGCCGCCCGTTTCGGATGAATTAATCCATTCTGACTATGAACAAAAATTCATTGATGCAATGGATGACGATTTTAACACGCCGATTGCCTTATCTATTTTGTTTGAATTAGCGCATGAAATTCAGCGATTACGTGAAAAAGATTTAATGCTCGCTGCAAGATACGGAACTTTATTAAAAAAATTGGGTGATGTGCTGGGTATTTTGCAAAGTGATCCATTACAGTTTTTCCAAGGTAAAACAGATAATATAGAAGTTGAAAAAATAGAATCATTAATTGCGGCGCGTAATCAGGCGCGCGCTGAAAAAAACTGGGCTGAAGCAGATCGTATTCGAAAAGAATTATCTGCCATGTCGATTGTTTTGGAAGACGGTTCAGCGGGGACGAGCTGGAAGCAGGTGTGAAAAGTCGCTGGGTCCCGCGCCAGGAACAGCGCGGGATGACGCGGAAAGTGAGATGACATACCTTCTAATCAGCTTTTTTTAACATGCCCCGCAACACATACTGCAAAATCCCGCCATGACGATAATATTCCACTTCATTTAGCGTATCGATTCGACATAACACAGGAATCTCGGTTTGGCTGCCGTCCTGACGATGAATGATCACTTTCAGGGTCATCCCCGGTTTGATCGTTTCATCCAAACCCAGTACATCTATTTTTTCATCACCCACCAAATGGAGTGTTTTGCGTGTCGTACCCGCCATAAATTGCAATGGCAAAATCCCCATGCCAATTAAATTGGAACGATGAATACGTTCGAAACTTTCAGCAATGACAGCATTGACACCCAATAATTTAGGACCTTTGGCTGCCCAGTCGCGCGATGAACCTGTACCGTATTCTTTTCCTGCAATCACAATTAACGGCGTATGATTTTTCTGATACAGCATGGCCGCATCATAAATCGACATCACTTCACCCGTCGGAATATACTTTGTCAAACCGCCTTCTACACCGGGAATCATTTCATTTTTAATGCGGATATTCGCAAAGGTACCGCGCATCATCACTTCATGATTGCCGCGGCGCGCCCCTAATGAATTAAAATCATTGACGCCCACCTTTTCGGCTAATAAATAGTTTCCGGCGGGACTGTCTTTTTTAATCGAACCGGCAGGCGAGATATGATCCGTCGTAATGCTATCGCCTAACATCGCTAAAATACGGGCATTTTTGATAGCCTGAATTTTTTCAGGTACAGCCTGCATGTCAGCAAAGAATGGCGGATGTTGAATATAAGTAGAATCTTTTTGCCAGGAATATGTTTTACTGTCAGCGGTTTTCATAGCCTGCCAATCGATTGTGCCGGTGAAAACATCCGCATATTGTTCGCGGAACATTTTGTGATTGACGGTCGAAACGGCATGCGCCACTTCCGTATTGCTTGGCCAGATATCTTTGAGATAAACAGGATGGCCCGCTTCATTATGTCCGATAGGTTCTTTCGTTAAATCGATTTGTGTGGTGCCAGCCAGCGCAAATGCAACGACTAATGGCGGTGAGGCTAACCAGTTTGCTTTCACGAGCGGATGGATGCGTCCTTCAAAATTGCGATTGCCAGATAATACCGCCGATACAACCATATCATTTTCGATCACCGTTTTTGATACGGCATCCGGTAAAGGACCTGAATTACCAATGCAAGTTGTACAGCCATACCCCACTAAATCAAATCCAATAGCATCCAGATAGTGTTGCAATCCAGCTTCTTCCAGATAACGAGTCACCACCTGCGAACCCGGCGCAAGAGAAGATTTTACCCAGGGTTTTGGTTTTAATCCTTTTTCGACCGCTTTTTTCGCCAATAAACCGGCAGCCATGAGTACACTCGGGTTAGAGGTATTCGTACAACTGGTAATAGCAGCAATCACGACATCACCATGATGGAGATCGTATGAAGCTTGTGTGGAATACGCTTTCGTCTTGTCTGACAGGCGATTCATTTCAGCCAGTAATTTATCGAAATTCTCATTCATTTGCGGTAAGGTCACGCGATCTTGCGGACGTTTGGGACCGGCGAGACTCGGTTCGACAGTCGCCAAATCCAATTCCAGTGTGTCCGTGAAAACAGGATCGGGCGAATTTTTATCGTGCCACATGCCTTGTGCTTTGGCATAGGCTTCGACTAAGGCAATTAATTGTTCATCGCGGGCGGTTAATCGTAAATAATGGATGGTCGCTTGGTCGATCGGGAAAAATCCGCAGGTAGCGCCATATTCCGGTGCCATGTTGGCAATGGTTGCACGGTCAGCTAACGATAAATCCTGTAATCCTGGACCAAAATATTCCACAAATTTTCCAACAACCCCTTTTTTGCGAAGCAATTGGGTTAACGTTAAAACGAGATCGGTGGCCGTGACGCCTTCCGATAATTGACCAATTAACTTGACGCCAATCACTTCCGGAATCAACATCGAAATCGGCTGACCTAACATGGCCGCTTCAGCTTCAATCCCGCCAACACCCCAACCTAATACACCCAACCCATTGATCATGGTCGTATGGCTATCCGTTCCAACGAGTGTATCGGGGTATGCGATATTTTTACCCTTCACTTGGTCTGTCCAGACGGTTTTTGCAAGGTATTCCAGATTGACTTGGTGGCAAATGCCGGTATCGGGCGGTACAACACGAAAATTCCGGAAGGCTTTTTGCCCCCAACGTAAAAATTCATACCGTTCACGATTACGTTCCATTTCGAGTTCCGCGTTGACAGCCAACGCCGCATGCGAGCCATATTGATCCACCTGGACGGAATGATCAATGACGAGATCCACCGGCGACAGTGGATTAATTCGATCCGGATCCCCGCCCATTTTTTTAATCGCGTCCCGCATGGCAGCCAAGTCGACCACGGCTGGAACGCCCGTAAAATCCTGCATTAAAACGCGCGCTGGGCGGTAAGCTATTTCACGGTCGGATTTTTTGTCTTTCAGCCATTCCGTTAATGCTTTAATATCATCCATCGTGACGGTTTGGTTATCTTCGTGACGCAGGAGGTTTTCCAAGAGAATTTTTAACGAACAGGGCAGGCGGTTTAAGCCTGTCAATCCCGCCTGTTCTGCGGCAGGTAAGCTGAAATAGTCGTATTCGGTCTGATTAACGGTTAAAGTACGGCGTGTTTTTAAGGTATCGGTTGAAGTCATGAGTGGAATCTCCATACGCTAATGATGGGCAGTATTATACAGGGTTGAGGCGATGATAAAAGTTGTAAAAGAATATTTACTGAATCTTCAAAATCAGATTTGTCACATCCTGGAAACAGAAGACAAACAGGCTCAATTTATTGAAGATCCCTGGGTCTATCAAAATGGTATGGGCGGCGGATTAACCCGTGTGTTGTCAAAAGGTGCTGTGATCGAAAAAGCGGGTGTCAATTTTTCGCATGTGCACGGTAAAGCATTACCTCCTGCGGCGACTGCAAAACGTCCCGAATTGGCGAATTTACCTTTTCAGGCAATCGGCGTTTCGGTTGTCGTACATCCCGAAAATCCATACGTACCGACAACGCACGCGAATGTTCGATTTATTCTGATTGAAAAAGAAAATCATCCTGTCTGGTGGTTTGGCGGCGGTTTTGATTTAACGCCGTATTATGGCTTTATAGAAGATTGTGTGCACTGGCATCAAACTGCCAAATCAGCGTGTGATCCTTTCGGGAATGACGTTTATGCAAAGTATAAAAAATGGTGTGATACGTATTTTTATTTAAAACATCGCAATGAACCGCGCGGCATTGGCGGATTGTTTTTCGATGATTTAAATGAATGGGAATTTGAAAAGTCGTTTCAATTTATGCAAAGTGTCGGTCATCATTTTATGCAAGCCTATCAACCGATTTTGACGAAACGCAAATCACATTCATTTGGTGAGCGAGAAAAAGAATTTCAACGTTATCGTCGCGGTCGTTATGTGGAATTTAATTTATTGTATGATCGCGGGACGTTATTTGGCTTGCAGTCAAATGGACGGACGGAATCGATTTTGATGTCGTTACCGCCGGAAGTGAGTTGGAAATATAACTGGCAGCCAGAGATTGGGAGTGCAGAGGCGGCGTTGTATGAAGTGTTTTTGAAATCGAAAGATTGGATTTGATGATTCAACCGATGTGCGTTGTCTCCGAAACACTACAATGCCTCGCCAACAGCTCCTTAAATTTTGCCTGAGAAATGGGTTTACTCACAAAATCATTCGCACCCGCTTCAAGACACGCCATTTCTTCTTCTTTATCTAAAAAGGCTGAAATAATCACAATGGGACAGTGGATGGATGTCGTTTGTCGAATTTTTTTGATGAGTTCATAACCCGTTAAATCCGGCAGGCTCATGTCTAAAAAAATAATATCATGATGCTCTTTCAATCGGTTCATGGCGTCATTTGCATTGGACGCGACATCCACTTCGCAGGAAAGAGTCGTTAATAATTTTTCGTGAATGTACTGAATAATGACATCATCTTCCACGACAAGTACGCGCGTTTTTTTTTCGTGATTTTTTTGAAATTCCGGTAATGATTTTTGATGCGCGCGCAGCGTTTTTTCATCTGGGATAGCAAATTCCGCTGTCATTGAAAAAGTGGAGCCTTTACCCAATTGACTTTCAACCTCAAGCGTCGCATCAATCGCTTCTGCTAGTTTTTTTACAATCGTCAAACCGAGACCGGTGCCATTTCGGCTGGAATTACGAGTCGTAGCCGTATTTAACTGCTGAAAAGGTTTAAAAATAATATTCAGTTTGTCTTCAGGAATTCCCAAGCCTGTGTCACAAATGGATATTTTTAATTGAACCCGTTCTGCCGTTTGTTTTAATATTTCAATTTTAACGATAATTTCACCTTTTTCAGTATATTTGATGGCATTACTGATTAAGTTAATCAGAATGTGCCGCAAAATTCGGATATCGCTTAATAAAAAAAGCGGTAATTGTGTATCCGTCACGAGAAAAAGGGGCAAATTTTTATTTTTTGCCAGTGGATTAAGCAGTTCATGCACTTCTGACAACAACAGGCGGAACTGAATGGGTGTGATTTTAATTTGCTGCCGGCCTGTTTCAAGCTTGCTGAAATCCAATACGTCATTCACCAAATTCAACAGATGCTGTGCGCAGTTTTCGATGGAAGCAATGATTTTTTTATTTTCCTGTTCGTTTACTGTTTCCGCTTTTAATAAATCGACTAATCCAATAATGCTGGCGAGCGGTGTGCGTAATTCATGGTTGACCGCTGCAACAAACTGCGATTTGACGCGATTGGAAATTTCAGCTTTTTCTTTGGCGATGAGGAGTTCTTCTTCCATTTTTTTTCGGTCGGTGATGTCGACCGAAACGCCTAATGTGCCATTGAGTTTGCCAGATGAATCATAGAGGGGGATTTTTTTTGAGATATAAACCGCGGGTTTGTTATCTAATGTGAGTCCAGCTTCTTCGTGAGAATATTCCTTGCCCAACTCGTAAACTATTTGATCATATTTTTGGGCATAATCGGCAAATGATTGACCAAATAATTCTAATATCGTTTTGCCAATCATGTCAGCTGGCGATTGCTTGCCGGATATTTTTGCCAGATTATTGTTAACGCCGAGAATAGTTCCTTCCAGATTTTTCCAATAAACGTTCCCAGGCATTAATTCAATAATGTTCTGTAACGTTTCATTCCGGGATTGCAGGGCAGAATTGGCTTCCAGGCTTTTTAACAAAAGCTTGAATAAAAGATCCTGATTTGAGGTATGGTCCATGGGCATCTCTTTAGTTTCTTGCTGTGGTATCAAATTTTAAGTCATTTGTCTAGATGAATTCTATTCTATTAAGATATAGATTTATAATCTTGAAACAAATTGTGCTTAATTTATAATGAATGTTCAAATAGCGATTTATGCTAAATAATTTATGAGAATAGTGAGTATTGTTCGAGGAGATGAAAAAGATGCCAGATCGTAAGAAAACGTATGTATGGCTAAAAGCGCACAGCGATTCGAAGGAAAAGGTCTATGTGATCTCGCCATTTTGTGTAAATGAGCATGGAACTTTGACAAAAGATCAATTAGCAGCCCAATTAACAATGGCGGGTACTGTCGCGACACATTTTCAGGGTTATACGGAAGACAATACTAGCAATTATAACCTTTCCTTGATATCACTTCTTGAAAATCAAACACTTAAGGATATAGAGACAAAGACCTTAATAGATGCAGAAAAAACAGGCACACCCATCTTGGTAAAGACAATAGAAAATGTTTGTTTTATCTATGGCAATCAAAATGGAGAATGGGATTTTGTTCCGGTGGAAGCAAAAGATATTGATTTAAATCAATTGCCTTTTGATAAAAAACTACTTCGACGACAAGATAGTTTGTTTGACGAGCCTTTAAAAGATCTTTTGCAAAAAGCGCATGTTCCTTATTATCAACGATGGTTAAAAGAGAATGAAAATCTTTTGGCAAACTATCCAATCAATGATATTCATACTCTGCGGGAAAATCCGTTTTGGAAGAGGTTTAAGGCGGCCTATCTGGAATATAGAGATAAACCAGAAAACAAAACTAACGTTCTCAATAAACTTAAAAAAGATAGAAAAAATGTACTTTCATCACATCCTGAATGGATTGATACAATCGATGAGCATCTTATGAACACTGCTATAGATTGGGCGGTTCTTCAAATGAGTGAGGGACCTAAAGAACCGAATGCCGTAACCTATATTTGGTATCCGCATGATGCCACCAAAACAGCCATGGATGCGTTGCAGTTTGCCAGGGAGAATGCGGAAAAATTGGGTTTTACGATGAAAAATGTCGTACATTTTGAATTTGATATAGATGATTTGGTCACAGAATATACTAAAATAATTAAGCAGGAAAAAATAGCGATGCCAGCACAACAAACAAAAGAACCAGAATATACTGAAACTTTACCCGTATTAGGAGATAGTCTTGCAGTTTTGCATCCTGATGCCAAAGATGTATTAAGTATTGCCCTTCTCAGGGCGATGCAAGGTGGGCAGCTAGAACAAGCTGCAGCTTTTTTATTTTATGTGAGTGATGAATGCCATGTGAAAAGTCGTCGAAATAGTCCTCCAAGAACGTCTAACGTTGTTATTAATGGAGGCTTACAACTACGACAGGAAGAGATGAAAACATATTCTCCGCCACCGTCGCCGAAAGGTTCAGTGCAAGTTAATTTTATGGGTAGTCCGAAAACCAGTCTGCAAGCAGTGGGTTTTCATAGTAGACAAAAAAGTTGTGGGTCTGAAGAACCAAATACATTATTAACCTCTGTGACTCATAAACCACCCACTCTTAGAGTTGGAAATGGGGAGTGAGTTTGTAGGTGGATCAATCCGCCTGTTTCTAGCGTACCCAGTGTTTTTCTTCTTACGTCATCCCGCGCAGTTTCTGGCGCGGGACCCAGCGTCTTTTTTCCAGAAAAATTTATCAAGGCACTGGGTCCCGCGCCAGAAACTGCGCGGGATGACGTGAGAAGAAAATTTTTCTAAATACACAACACATCATTCAATTCCAATAATCTTTTATCTGTAAACACGCGAGTCGTATTCTCTTCGGTTGGAAAAGGGGCTAACGCTAACCGACCTTGATTCATCGCAGTCATCTTATGCGATTGATTTTCAATCAAACTCTTAACCGCAAGATACCCCATTTCTGACGCAATCAATCGATCAGCCGTCGTAGGTGATCCGCCTCGTTGGGTATGGCCCAAAATACAGACACGGTAAGTGATTCCGGTGATATGTTCGAGTTGTTTGGCAATTTCAAAACTTCTTCCCGGTTTATCTGCTTCAGCCACAACAATAATAGAACTCTGTTTGGGACGTTTATGTTGTGTCAATTTATCAGCAATAGCCTGATACGAAATATCGACTTCCGGTATCAAAATAATTTCTGCACCGCCGGCAATACCGACATCCACCGCTAAAAAACCCGATCGGCGGCCCATGACTTCCACCACAAAATTACGATTGTGACTGGATGCCGTATCTCTAATTTTATCAATGGCTTGCAAAGCAGTATTCCGAGCAGTATCGAATCCTATGGTATATTCCGTATTATAAATATCATTATCAATGGTGCCAGGAATGCCTATCACAGCGGGGCCACCTTCTTCGGATAATAATGCGGCACCGCGAAATGTCCCATTCCCGCCAATGACAATCAAACCATCGATCGTTTCAGATTTCAGAAATGCCCGACAGCGATCACGCACGGATTTTTCATAAAAATCCATACAACGATCCGCTTTTAAAATAGTCCCGCCATGTTGAATACAGTTCGCTACACTTTCAGGTTCTAACGAAATCAATTTTTCATCGACTAAACCCTGATATCCCAATTTGCAGCCATAGACTTTTAATCCATAATAACTGCCGGTTCTGACGACGGCACGAATAGCGGCATTCATACCGGGGGCATCACCGCCAGAGGTTAACACGATAATTTTTTTCATCATTATTTTCTCATTCGGGTCTGTTAAAAAAAGGATAGCACAAATGGGTATTTAGTATTAGATTATAGAGTTTGAAATAAATCCTAGGGAGACCTTTTTATGAGAATTAAGACGTTAGCTGCCATCGCAATGTCAGGACTACTTGCAGCCGCTATTGCGAATGCAGCGCCTGACACTATGACAGATAATATGACGACGACACAGGATCCAATGCAATTGGCAGATAATGGTGCCAGCGGTAATGCAACAATGAATAGCGGGTTACCTTCCGATGCGAATGGCACAGGTTCATCCAATATGAGCGGAACGTCCAGTAACAATATGAGCGGCACGCCAAGTAATAATATGGGCAGCGGGACTTCTTCTGCTTCGCCTTCGGATGAAGGTGGTGCGGATACTGCTACGGGTGATGATTATTAATCAATCAATGAGGGTGGACACGTTTTGCTTTGCCCACCCTACAATGTATTGTATCCGTAGAATTTTTTCATGACTCCGCTCGATTATTATCATGAACAATGCAATAAAGGCATTATTGTTGAAGATCCGGAACAATATGCTGCGATGGAACAGTTACAACACATTTATTTGAATTTACTGACCGAACAGCACAAACGCCAGGGATTATTTTCCATTTTTCACAAACCGGAGAGTGTGAAAGGATTGTATTTGTGGGGCAGTGTTGGCATCGGTAAAACATTTTTGATGGATTGTTTTTATCACTGCTTGCCATTCAAAGAAAAAATGCGCATGCATTTCCATCAATTTATGCAATCAGTGCATGAAAAATTAAAAAAATATCAAGGCAAAAAAAATCCGTTGGATATCATCGCAAAAGATATTTCGCGTGACATTTTTTTGCTGTGTTTTGATGAATTTTTTGTTTCCGATATTACGGATGCCATGTTGTTAGGACAGCTTTTTCGCTCCTTATTTCAGCGAGGTGTGTGTCTCGTGACGACATCCAATATACCGCCGGATGATTTATATAAAAATGGTTTGCAGCGCGAGCAATTTTTACCTGCTATTGCGATGTTAAAAGAAAATACGACAGTGATGCATATTCCAACAACCGTTGATTATCGACTACGTCATTTGAAAGAAGCCGGTGTTTTTTATTCGCCGTTGAATGAAGCCGCGCGTCAAAACATGGAAAAAAGTTTTGAATCATTAAGAGATAATCAACCTGTTTCAACCGATCCTGTCATGATTCTTGGCCGACAGATTCACGTAAGAAAGCAGGCCGGGAAAATTATCTGGTTTGATTTCAGCGATATTTGCACTGTACCGCGCAGTCAAAATGATTATTTGGCCATCGCAGAAAAATTTCATACGGTTTTTATTAGCGATATTCCAGCCATTCCTGCCAGTGCAAAAGATACGATTTGTTTATTCATCAGTATGGTGGATGTATTTTATGATGCGCGTGTTCGTCTCGTGATTTCTTCAGCTGAGCCGATTGGTGAAATTTATAGCCGGGGTTACATGATTTTAGAATATACACGAACCCATTCACGATTACTTGAAATGCAGTCAACCGATTATTTTATGGCGGATTTATGAAAACTGTTTCTGTCGCATTAAAAACGAAAATCATTTTATTAGTCGGCGTGACACTGTGGGCTTCGGCATTTGCCGGGATTCGCGCGGGATTGGAAGGTTATACACCGGGCGCGTTAGCTTTATTGCGCTTTCTGATTGCTTCTATTTGCATGGCTATTCTATTTATCAAAATTCCAAAACATATCCCGATGACCTGGCGTGATAGAATACTGTTGTTATTAAATGGCATGTTCGGATTGGGATTTTACAATATTGCTTTAAATTATGGTGAATTGGAAGTTTCCTCTGGCATCGCGAGTTTTATTATTAGTCTTTCACCTTTGGTGACTGTTATTTTTGCATTATTTTTTTTAGGTGAAATCATTACGATTAATATGATTTTTGGCATGTTGATCAGTGTCTTCGGCGTAGGCTTGATTATGTTTGGTAAAACACATCATTTTGCCATGCAAATTGCCTTATTTTATGTATTCATCGCCATGATCATTGGCGGCGTTTATTCTGTTTTACAAAAACCTTTTTTAAGAAAATATCATGCGATTGCAGTGACTTCTTATATTATTTGGGGCGCAGCGCTTTTACTGTTAATTTATACACCACAGATGATTCATAATATTCAAACGGCTTCCTGGCACGCAACCTGTTCCATTATTTACTTAGGTATTTTTCCTGCAACAGGGGGTTATATTGCCTGGAGTTATGCCTTAAAAGAAATGCCTGCTTCGCAAGCGGCAAATTATCTCTATTTTATGCCGATCATTGCGACCGGCATAGGATGGCTTTGGTTAGGAGAAGTGCCGACGTTTCTCTCTTTGATCGGTGGATTGATCGCATTATTTGGGGTTTGGATAGTCAGTCGGAGTAAATAAATTTCATTTATTGTGATACTGCCTCGCAATCACGTCTGCCACACAACACGTCAAATTTTTTCCCGTCGGAATATGCAAAAATTCATTCGGTCCATGCGCATTTGAATTAGGTCCCAGTACGCCCGTAATTAAAAATTGTGCTTCTGGAAATTTTTTGCCGAGCATGCCCATAAAAGGTATCGTGCCGCCTTCACCCATATAAACAGCCTCTTTTCCAAAATAATTTTTTGAGGCATCCAGAGACGCTTGTTTGAGCCAGGGCGCTTCTTCAGGCGCATTCCATCCCGCCGATAATTTACCGATTTCATAACGCACTTTTGCATGAAAAGGTGGATTTTTTTCTAACGTATTTTTTAATGTATTCGCCGCTTTGTGTGGATCGCAAGTGGGCGGTAATCGCATCGATAAGGCAAATGACAGTGCAGGCAATGTCACACTGCCAGCGTCGGGCAACAGAGGCAATCCATTCGCACCAATCACAGATAATGCTGGCCGCCAGGTACGATTTAATAATAATTCCGTCAAATCGGTTGTCACGGATTCTGCACCGTCAACAAATGGATAATCATCATAAAGATGTTGTCCTAGTACCTTTGCGGTGAATGCAGCCTGTCGAATTCGTTCAGCTGGAATATCAACAAATAAATCACGCAATAGGATTTCACCCTTGGATTCATTTTCAATGCGGCTTAATAATTGACGTAATACTAAAAAACAAGATGGCACAATACCGCTGCCTGTCCCTGAATGAATGCCCTGTTTTAACATTTCAATATGTAAATTGCCTGTTGTCATGCCACGCAATGAATTGGTGACCCATAACTGTTCGTAATTCCCGCAGCCTGAATCCAGACAAATCACGAGTTGCGGTTTACCCATTCGATTTTCCAGTGCTTCAATATAAAACGGTAAATCATAACTGCCGCTTTCTTCACATGCTTCAATTAAAATCACACAACGTGCATGCGGTAAATTCTGTGCACGCAAGGATTTAATCGCAGCCAGTGAGGCAAACGTGGAATAACCATCATCCGCACCGCCCCGACCGAATAATTTGTCACCTCGCAAAACCGGTTTCCAGGGATCCAAATCAGCATCCCAGCCGACCATTTCAGGCTGCTTGTCCAGATGTCCATACAATAAAACCGTGTCATCGGAACTGCCGGGAATGTCAATGAATATGACCGGCGTGCGGCCTTCCAGTTCCACCACTTCGCATGTCATATTGGGAATGGCATTGGCACGACACCAGTTCACAATCAGTGATACCGCTTTATCCATGTGTCCGTGTTTTTTCCAGTCAGCATCAAACAAAGGCGATTTATTTGGGATAGAAATATATTCCATCAGTGTGGGCACTATCGATTGGTCCCAAATAGCATTCACAAACGTTTTATTCTGTTGAATATTCATTATGGAGTGTCCTATTTAAATAATTGCGTTTTTGATTAGCTAACGCTAATCGTGAAAATAATTGCAGTGTCTCTTTCCAGGAAATACATTCATCCGTAATGCTTTGACCATAAGTCAGTGTTTTATTTTTTTCTAAACGCTGGTTGCCAGCGATTAAATGACTTTCCAGCATGATGCCAAAAATGGCTTCTGTCCCTGTCGCGATTTGTTCACAGATGGCATCAGCCACCCGAATTTGATTATGATAGCTCTTCTTGCTATTGCCATGACTACAATCAATCATCAGACGCGGCGGTAAATTTGATTTTTTCAGCAAATGAATAGCATTGGCTACATCCGCGGCGGAATAATTGGGTTTTGCATTTCCGCCACGTAAAATAATATGACAGCAATGATTGCCTTTCGTATTAACGATCGTTGCCTGTCCATTTTCATCAATACTTAAAAAATGATGGGGATGACATGCTGTGTTGGCAGCATCAATCGCAATTTGAATATTGCCGTCCGTTGTATTTTTAAAACCAACCGGTGTTGTCAAACCGGATGCAATTTCACGATGTAATTGACTTTCGACGGTGCGGGCACCGACAGCATTCCACGTGATGAAATCACTTAAATAGGGCGGAATAATGGGATCCAAAAATTCAGTGGCGGCAGGCACCCCTAATTCAGTCAGCGACAGCAGAAATTGACGTGCCAATTTTAAACCCTGATTAATATGATAAGTCCCATCCAGATACGGATCGTTGATTAAGCCTCGCCAGCCGAGTGTCGTGCGTGGTTTTTCGAAATACACACGCATAATAATAAAAAGATCGTCTGCAAAACGTTGACTGGCTTCGTGTAATAATTCAGCAAATTCATGGGCTGCACCCACATCATGAATCGAACAGGGGCCCGCGATCACGAGTAGACGTTTATCTTGACCACGAATAATCTTCCGGGCAGTATTTCTTGCCAATGCAATATCGTGTTCACTCTGACAAGAGGCCGGAAATTCGCGAGCGAGCATAATAGGGCTAATGAGTGACATTGGATTCTTATTCTCATGTTTTGGTATTGTTGCAATAACGGATTATATATCTAAGAGGATGTTTCATGCTAAATAATAAATCACTTTACTTACTCGGTTATGCATCAGGCATAGCAGGGGTAGGATTAGGCAGTGCAGAGGGGCCGTTAACAATACAACAATCAGTGTATTGCTCATCACTGGCGGATCAAGCGATTCAATTACATTGGGGAGAAATACTGCAGTCAGCCCACCCAAAGGCCAGTGCATTATTGCAAGTGGCAGAACTATGTACACAACTGGCAAAAGCCACTGCGCATTTGGTGATACATCATAAACCCTTTATCGTGTTAGGCGGTGATCATTCTTCGGGCATTGGTACCTGGAGTGGTGTTTCTTATGCCAAACGAAAGGAAGGGGATATAGGATTAATTTGGATAGATGCCCACATGGACAGCCATACACCCGAAACGACACCCTCGGGTCATATCCATGGTATGCCTGTTGCTTGTTTGTTAGGTTATGGTGATAGATCATTGACAGGGATCTCGGACAATTTACCTAAAATACAACCGGAAAATACCTGTTTAATTGGTATTCGCAGTTTCGAACAAGGCGAGGCGGATTTATTAAAAAAATTAAATGTCAAAATTTTCTATATGGATGAAGTCAAACAGCGCGGTATGGCGGCTGTATTGGATGAAGCAGTCAAAATTGTCACGCGAAATACAGTCGCGTATGGTGTTAGTATAGATATAGATGCTATCGATCCCCGTGATGCACCGGGAACGGGATCGCTTGAACCCAGCGGGATTTTGGCAAAGGATTTGTGTTCTGCCTTGACGGGACTTTCAAACGATTCTCGATTAGTGGGTGTTGAAATTGCGGAATTTGATCCGAAACGGGATCAGAATCAACTGACTGAAAAACTGGTGTTTAATTTAATATCATCTGTAACATTAGGAAAAAGTATCATCTTTTGAGTGAGGGGTATTGAATGGAAGATGCGATTCATAAATTACTGGATTTCTGGTTTGGTGATCTGGGTCATGCGGATTTACCAACCAGTGATCGGACGAATTTATGGTTTGGAGAAAATGAACAATTAAAAACAAACATGCTGGATATTTTTAAAAAAGAATATGAAGAGGCGATAGCAGGAAAATTAACACAATGGGCTGAATCGCCGCGCGGCCGATTGGCATTGATTATTTTGTTAGATCAGTTTTCACGGAGTTTATATCGCAATTCACCGAAAGCATTTGAGTTTGATTTAACTGCACAAGACTTATGTCTCGGGGGGTTGGAAGAAAAAATGGATCAATCATTGACACTGATTGAAAGAGTCTTTTTTTATATGCCATTGGTGCATTCTGAAAATTCGGATCGTCAGGAACAATCCATTCGTCTATTTCAAAATCTGGTATCACTGTCAATGACAGAAACGACGCAGGTTTATCAATTATTTTTGGCTTATGCCTATGCCCATTTCCGCGTGATCAAAGAATTTGGTCGTTTTCCGCAACGCAATTCGGTATTGCAACGCGATTCGACGGTCGAAGAAATCGCTTTTTTAAAAAATACATAGGGTTTTCCCTGACGGATGAACGGGTGTTTGCTAAATAGGATTTTAAACAGATTCCCTATATACTTTTCTGATCGGTCTGTCATTAATCGGGAGGAAGTTATGAGTAGGGTATTAACGAAATTGTTAGTGTTAGTGTTAAGTGTATGCTTGGCAAGTTGCGCGACGAATACACAAAAAGAAAATACCGGCATTGGTGTAGCAACGGGTGCTGTGGCAGGTGGTTTATTAGGCAGTCTTGTGGGTGGTGGAACGGGCAAAGCGGTTGCGATTGGCGTTGGTATTGTGGCAGGTGCTTTGTTGGGTGGCTACATTGGTCATTCAATGGATAGTTCTGACCAAACGCACTTAAACAATGCTGTGACAACAGGCAAACCCGCTTCTTGGCAAAATACAAAAACAAATTCCACTTACACAGTTGTTCCATCGAAACATTATGTCACGGTGAATGGCAATCCTTATTGCCGTAACTACACGACAACCGCAATTATTGATGGCAAATCCAGCAAAGTACATGGTGTTGCATGTCGTCAAAAAGATGGCACATGGAAAGCTGTACAATCGAGCTAATTTGAAATGTTTACAAAACCCCGCGAACAGGCGGGGTTTTTTTT
>CAZEEF010000016.1:0-5931 GCA_964511095.1 uncultured Coxiellaceae bacterium
AAAAAATTCTGGATCGCCACGGCTAAACGCTTCGCAGCCTCGCGATGACGGATAAAATAGGGCACATCAATGCGAGGTCACACCCATTTAATTTACGAAATCTTCGGGAATGTTTTTACGGTTTCTGCATGAATTAAATCGAGAAAAATCAAAATGGCAAGCTGCTCTCGTTCACGCAATTTTTCAAAAGCAGTCTCTTCAAAGATCATTTTTGCATGCGGTTCCAGAATGCCAATGGGAATAAAATCTTCAATCGTTTGCAATGCATTTTCCCAAGCAGGATTTTTTGTTTGTTTCGTCATCGCCTGATCAATCGGTAATTTCAAGACACTTTGTAAAAAAATCAGTAAGCCTTCATCTTCCTGAACCATTGAACCGACAAAACGTTTACATTCTTCTTCAATGCCCCATCGTTTCCAGGCATACAGTATTTGAAGCAGTTTTGGATGTTCCGCAAGACGTCCAATTTCGGCCCAGTAAATTATTTTTCCGACAGTCAGTTTTGTGAGAATATCCAGTTGATCCAGTGAAAAATCACATTGATCTTCTGACGCTAGAGGAGTTTCCTGTTTGGTCAATTGAACCTCTAATTCATGAATCATGCTATAAAGACTCATCGTGGCTTTTTTGATGGCTTCACGAAAAATGACAAAACGTTTTTCGTTTGAATCATAACGACTCAGTAATTGATGCAGAATACGATGAATGCGCATCGGTGTATTAAAATGCAATGGCGTATTTTTCCCTTCAGGAAATAAATCAGCACTGTTGATGAATGCTTCTACGACATGAGGAATATCAAGTTGTTCAACTTGAGTGATGGCGGAGCTATCCAGTAAATCAAGAAAGTGCTCGATGCGTTCATCTTTATTCAAGCGCAACAAAATTTCTGAAAAAGCCGATTCATCTTGTGTTAATACTAATAAAGCACTCAATTCGGATTCAGACATATAACCTGATGGCAGCGATAATCTGAAATAAATATCAAAGACATCTGCGCTGCAAATTCGACGATTTTGTCTTGCTAACTCTTCACTGTGATAAAATACCAAATCAGTTTTATAGAGGTCACGTAATTGTGGAAAAAGGCGAATTAACAATTTTAACAAAGAATTTTGTGTCATATTGTCAGTGCGATTCAGGATTTCATCACAACGTAATTTGTCTTCTGTTATTTTTTCAGGACTGGTTTCAAATACATTATTAATAAAATCGGTGAATAAATCTTTATTATCACGAATACCTTCATAAACAGGCGGTAAGAAAACAGCTAGAGCCGTGATGGCAAAAAAATCGACGGGATTGACCAGTTCTTTCACGCGGGAAAAACTAAAACTCAGTGTATTGACATATCGGGTAATATCCCGGCAATTATTAAAAAAATGCTTCAGTGACGAGTAATAAAGGTCAGCCCAATAATCTCTATCCCAACTGGATTCTGGAATCGTTTTTACGATTTGTTGTAAACGGTCCAATAAAATATTTTCCAAATCCTGTTTGGAAATTTCCGGAATTTCAAAAGGCAATTGTACGACTTTTTCCAGATATTCAATGCCGCCATCGCCATAGATATGGTCCATTGCATGAATGACATGCTCTTTATCAATAGCAAGCACATACACGGTATTGACATAATCGCCTATCGATTTCACAATTTGAAAAATTTGCTTAATTTCGTTGTCTTCAATACGTGCGATATTATCAATAAAAATAATGATTTTATGTTTTTGTTTACTGAGTAATTCATTGAGCTCTGCTTTGACACGCGTTAAATCGCGTCCTGACTCCCAACCAAACGCTTCTTCTTTCGTTTTACGAGAGTGAGTCATTTTAGTCATCATGCCATGTTTCGGACGAAAGGCGCGTGGAACAGGTTTGTGAGTAAAGAATGAAACATATAATTCCAATAATTCAATTATTTTGTCGGCATTTTCGACAAATTCTGAATTCTGTATTTCGGAAGATAAACGACGAAAAAAACTGTAAATCAATTGCTGCTGTCCTGAATAACTCCAGGGACTAAAATTTAAAATAACGGGTTTTTCTTCCTCTAACAGATTGCCGGAAGCACTCCGTAATTCTTCCAGTGTTAAATTGATAATGGATGTTTTGCCAGTGCCCCAGCCACCATACAAACCAATCACAAGGCTTTCGGGATTTTGATGGTCAAGAATACAGCGCGCTAAATATTTTGCGAATACAGAACGTCCCAGTTGATCTTGCTCGCTTTTAGTAATCGGCCGATCGGCATCAAACACAGCGGCTCACCTCCCCGTCATGCTCAGAGCAGATTCAATCAAGAACTGGATGCAGCTAAAAACACGCTGGCATGACAGACTCTTCTTATGAGTTTATTACAAATTCATTATATCAGTTTTTTAAAAACCAATATAATAACTTGATTTTACAGCATTTTATTCTTCGCGTGCCAAGGCGGTTTTGAAAATACTCAGCAGTAAGTACAAAACAAGGGCGACACCCAATGCAATACAGGCATAATCAAAAAAGGCGGCGCGATAAATAGGTAATTGTGAGAGAGGATCTTTAATTTCATCAGGAATACTGGAAATTTTTGCCAGTAAGCCACCAAACTGACCGCCAAAGCCCAATGCAGCAAACCAGATTCCCATCATCATGCCTGTGAGATGGGTGGGAGAAAGAGAAGTCACCGCTGCCAATCCGATGGGTGAAAGCAACAACTCACCAATCGTAATTAAAAGATAAGACAATACAATCCATAATGGATTCACTAAATGATTGGCGTCAGGAAAATAAGTACTGACTGTTAACGTTAAAAATCCGAGGCCCACCAAAAAAATAGCTAATATAAATTTTAAAAAATGAGAAGGATTATTTTGATTGCGGCTCAGTGTTTGCCAGGACCAGGCAAACATGGGTCCTAATAAAATCACAAAAATACTTTCCAATGTATAAAACCAGGTTGTTGGAATGGTTATTCCAAAAATAGTTTTATTAATAATTCGATCAATATATAAATTAGCGGAAAAAAATATTTGCCAGAATAACATCCAAAAAATCACCGATGACATGATCAAAATATTTAATGTAATCATTCGTTGACGGTCTTCGGGATGTTGGCGGAATGCGAGCCAAAACATAAAAAACAATAAAACAACGCCTGCTGCAGGTAAAAGCCATTTACCCAATATACTGTTTCTTAATAATACGCTCACGATACCAATGGTCAGTATGCAATAAAAAATAATCCAGGTTTTTTGTAAATAGCGAGGGGGATTTTTAATAAGATGATCTGCAGAATAATTCATGGTTCCCGATTTGATGCCCACAAAAAATATGCCAAGACCGAGAATTAATCCCACACTGACCAGCGCGAATACAACATGCCAGCCAAAATAAATGAGAATGGTGCCTGATAGACCGGACAGGACGGCACCAATATTAATACCAATATAAAAAATCGTAAAACCACTATCACGTGCTGTATCACCCGGTTTATAAAGCGCACCGAGCAAACTTGAAATATTCGGTTTAAATAAACCATTGCCCACGATAATAATGGCCAAACCGACATAAAAAAGCGGCGTAATTAATGTCGCGAGCGTGGCATAACCCGCAGAAAGAAAAATGCCGCCTAAAACGATTGATAATTTAAATCCCAATAATCTGTCTGCGATATAGCCGCCGACCATGGGTGAAATGTAAGCCAGTGATGTGAACATGCCTGCAATCGTATAACTTTGATCATCCGAAAATCCGAATGCCTTTGTCATATATAACACCAGCATTCCTTGCACGGTATAGAAACCAAACCGTTCCCACATTTCTGTTAAAAATAAAAAAGGGAGTGCTTTGGGATGACGTCTTGTGGCTGACATGAGTTTTCCTTTTAAATGGTTACACCAGACCGCTATGTCTTAACAAGGCATCAATGTTAGGCTCGCGTCCACGAAAAGCAATAAATAAATCCATCGGTTCATACACGCCGCCTTGTTCTAAAATATTTTTCAGATAGGCACGGCCAGATTCAGGATCAAAAATGCCTTTTTCTTCAAAACGTGAAAAGGCATCACTGGATAACACTTCCGCCCATTTGTAACTGTAATAACCCGCAGCATAACCGCCCGCAAAAATATGTGAAAAACTGTGTTGAAAACGATTAAATGCGGGTGTCGGTACGACAGAAACTTGTTTCCGTACGTCATCTAATGTTTTTTGTACGAAAGGACTTTTAGCGGGATCGAATTCAAGATGCAAACGAAAATCAAATAAGGCAAATTCCAACTGCCGCAACATTTGCATGCCGGATTGAAAATTTTTGGCCGCCATCATTTTGTGATATAAATGATCGGGCAACGGTTGTCCGGTTGTTTCATGGGCGGAAATCAATCGTAGCGCCTCTTTATCCCAACACCAATGTTCAAAAAATTGGCTGGGAAATTCCACGGCATCCCAGGGTACGCCATTGATGCCAGACAAGGGTGCAAAATTGACTTGTGTTAATAAATGATGAAGACAGTGTCCAAATTCATGAAAAACCGTTTGCACATCATCATGCGTGAGCAAAGAAGGCTTATTGTCAACAGGCGGTGTAAAATTGCAGGTTAAAAAAGCAACGGGATATTGAAGCGATCCATCCGGTAATGTTTGACGAATGCGGCATTCGTCCATCCAGGCGCCATCGCGTTTGTGATTTCTTGCATATAAATCCGTGTAAAAATAACCGCGTAATTGATTGTTGCTATCATACACTTCAAAAAACTGCACGTCGGGATGCCAAGTGTCGACGTCTTTGCGTTCAATCAGTTTGATGCCAAATAATCGACCCATGACGGTAAACATGCCAGCGAGTACTTTTTCAGCGGGAAAATAAGCCCGTAATTCTTCCTGGGAAACGTCATATTTTACGACGCGTAATTTTTCGGTGTAATAAGGAATATCCCAGGCTTCCAATTGTTGAATGGCATCGATTGATTTGGCAAATGCTGTCAATTCCTGCATTTCCTGTTCGGCAAACGGTTTGGAACGGGCGACCAAATCATATAAAAAATTCAAAACGACATCCGGCGTTTTTGCCATTTTGGTTGCAAGAGAATATTCAGCAAAATTGGCAAAACCTAATAATTGTGCGAGTTCGTGCCTGATTTTCAAAATGTCTTCCATGATTTGACTGTTGTCCCAGCGTCCGGCTGTAGGACCTTGATCGGATGCACGTGTCACATAGGCTTCATACAGTGCTCGACGCAAATCACGATTGTCGAGATATTTCATTACCATGGAATAACAAGGATAGTCGAGTGTCAGTTCGTAACCCGTTTTTTCATGTTGTTTGGCGGTTTGTTCAGCGATTTTAAGTGTTTGTTCGGGTAATCCTTTCAGAGAATGGCTATCCGTGACAGGTAATGTAAAGCCCTGTGTCGCATCCAGTACATTTTCTCCGAATTGTGTACACAGCTGACTGATTTTTTTTTGCAAATCGAGGAATCGTATTTTTTCTTCGGCGGATAAACTCACACCCATTAAGCGAAAATCACGTAATTGATTCGTGATGGCTTTGGTTTGCACGGGGGTGAAATTTTGATAGTCAGCACTTTCGGCAATCGTTTTAACCGCCTGAAAAAGCGCTTCGTTTTGCATGAATTCGGTATGATATTCTGTGAGCACAGGAAGACAGGCGTTATACACTTTTCTTAATTCATCGGATTCCATCACGGCATGGAGATGTGACACGGGCGCCCACATTTTGTTGAGCTGATTGTCCAGTTCTTCTAACGGAAGAATCAAATTTTCCCAGGTGGCAGTTTTATTTTTTAATAATTCAGTGAGCTGGTTGCGATTGTCAGTCGTGATTTGTGTTAAGGTCGATTCTATTTTTTCAGGCGCAATAGCACTGAAAACAGGGAGTGGGGCTTGATTCAGTATGGCGTTTTCCATGAGAGATTGCCTTTATTT
>CAZEEF010000016.1:6031-8524 GCA_964511095.1 uncultured Coxiellaceae bacterium
TGCCAGAATAACACGAGGTTATCCGACGACTATTTCAATTTAATTTTGACCGATTTGACCCAAAATTACATAGGAATAAAACTATGCATCTTGATCCACTTATTTTGTCGCGCTTACAGTTTGCCTGGGTTGTTGCTTTTCACATTTTATTGCCTTCATTTACCGTCGGTTTAGCTTCTTTCATTGCATTACTCGAAGGTATTTATTTTATCACCGGACGTCCGCTCTATTTTCGAATTTCCCTATTCTGGACGAAAATATTTGCGATTTCATTCGGTATGGGGGTGGTTTCGGGTATTGTCATGCCGTTTCAGTTCGGCACCAACTGGAGTCGTTATTCGGATGCAACGGCAAATATTTTGTCGCCATTATTGGGTTATGAAGGATTGACCGCTTTTTTCCTCGAAGCGTCGTTTTTAGGCGTACTTTTATTCGGCCGCAATCTGGTGCCACGCTGGGCACATTTTCTTTCAGCCACCATGGTGGCATTAGGGACGTTAATTTCAACATTCTGGATTTTATCAGCGAATAGCTGGATGCAAACACCCGCAGGTTACAAAATAACGGATGGCTTATTTTATCCGACAAGCTGGTTACAAATTATATTTAATCCTTCATTTCCTTATCGTTTCGCACATAACGTGGTAGCGTTTTATATCACGACAGGTTTTGTCGTCATTGCGGTGGCAGCGTATTTTATTCGGAAAAAAATCTTTGTCGAAGAAAGTCGCACCATGTTTTCCATGACGTTTTGGTTATTAACAGTACTCGTGCCCTTGCAAATTTTGTTAGGTGATATGCATGGACTTAATACGTTCAAGCATCAGCCAGCCAAATTGGCTGCGATTGAAGCGCACTGGACACCGGAAAAACGCGCACCTCTCATTTTATTCGCGATTCCCGATCAAAAAAATGAAATGAATCATGCTGTCATTGAAGTGCCGTTATTGGGAAGTATCATTCTCACACATGACATTAATGGCGAAGTGCCGGGCTTAAAAACATTTCCCCCTGACGAACGAGCACCTGTTGCGATTCCATTTTTCTCATTCCGCATCATGGTGGGATTGGGTCTCATCATGTTTGGCATTCTCTTATTGAGTTGGTATCTGCGCGCTCGTGGTCGTTTATTTGAAACAAAATGGTTTTTACGCATTTGCCAATGGGCTGCACCGATTGGATTTCTGACCGTCATTGCGGGTTGGGTGACGACAGAAGTGGGTCGTCAACCCTGGACGGTATATGGCTTATTGCGAACGGCTCATTCCGTCACGCCCTCCTTGACAGGAATCGATGTCATTTTGTCTCTGATCGGTTACATGCTGGTTTATCTGATCATCTTTCCTGTTGGTATTTTATTGATGGCACGCGTTGTGCGTAATGGCCCTTCTTACGCAGCACACAAAGAACCGATAGAAGGCGGACAACCCAGTAAACCTATTGTCACACCACCGGAGTATAATCATCATGATCATTGATTTTGTACCCTTATGGACGTTGATTCTGGCTGCAGCTGTTTTTTTCTATGTTTTATTGGATGGGTTTGATCTGGGTGTCGGCATGCTTTATGGACTTGCATCCGATCGGGCTTCCCGCAATTTGATTATGAATTCCATTTCTCCTGTTTGGGATGGAAATGAAACGTGGCTAGTTCTCGGCAGTGTAGGTTTATTTGCGGCATTTCCCGTCGCTTTTGCTATTATCATCCCGGCTGTTTATTTTCCCGTATTAGTCATGTTGCTCGCATTGATTTTTCGCGGAGTGGCATTTGAATTTCATTTTCGTGATGCGGCACATGTCACGTTTTGGGATCGTGCTTTCAGTATGGGTTCGTTGCTCGCGACTTTTGCGCAAGGCATCGTACTCGGCGCTTTTATTCAGGGATTTGCTGTCGAAGGCAGGCATTTTGTGGGAAGTTCTTTTGATTGCTTCACACCGTTTTCATTATTTACAGGACTTGCGCTTGTTTTCGGTTATGGATTACTCGGCGCGGGCTGGCTCATTTTGAAAACAGAAGGCGCATTACAGGCTCGCGCCCGTCGACAAGGTCGCTGGTGTTTTTTAGCCGTATTAATCGCCATAGGTATTGCTTCACTCTGGACGCCCTTAATGGATGCTGACATTGCCAGACGCTGGTTTTCCTGGCCAAATATAGCGTACTTGTCCCCTGTTCCGCTGATGACATTAGCCATACTGATTTTTGAATGGCGCTCATTAAACAATCGTTCCGAAGTTGCACCCTTCATCGGCGCCATTGGATTATTTTTAATGTCCTACATCGGCATCGCCATCAGCCATTTTCCAATGATCATTCCACATCATTTTACCTTATGGGAAGCCGCCTCTTCGCCCGATACACAGGCTTTTCTGATTGTGGGGACATTATTTTTGCTGCCGATTATTTTGATGTATAGCGCCTGGTCTTATTGGGTGTTTCGGGGGAAGGTGCGGGCGGATGTCGGGTATCATTAGCCAGATAACGAGGAAAAACAA
>CAZEEF010000016.1:8624-19250 GCA_964511095.1 uncultured Coxiellaceae bacterium
AATGAAGTGGGAGATACAAAACTTCAAAAACGTGACGACAATCTCGATTTTTTTCTATTCCATCTATTACAGTCAAAAACGGTCTATCCTGAAATAGATTATTGGCTTAATGCCTTGTCGATGGCTGCCCGACTTGATAAAGAATATACTGTTAAGGATGACAGCTTAATTCGTGAAAAGTACTGGAATCCCGCTTCTCTGAACGCACGGCACAGATAACTCGTAGTCTATTATTTTTCGCTGTATACTGCAAAACAGGATCAGGCAAGCAGGTATATCCATGAAAAAAATCACCCATGATGTTAAAACCTTACAAGGTATGATCGCGACGTTACAAGCTTTTTGGGCAGAACAAGGTTGTGTCATCGTCCAGCCATTTGATATGGAAGTGGGGGCTGGTACATTTCATCCCGCCACTTTTTTACGAGCCATTGGTCCTGAACCGTGGCGTGCTGCTTTCGTGCAGCCCAGTCGTCGGCCGACAGACGGGCGATATGGCGAAAATCCGAATCGCGTGCAGCATTATTATCAATTTCAAGTCATCTTGAAACCTTCACCACCGGATATTCAGGAAATCTATCTCGATTCACTGCGCGCACTCGGCATCGATCCGCTCGTCGATGATATTCGTTTTGTAGAAGATAATTGGGAATCACCCACCTTGGGTGCCTGGGGTTTGGGGTGGGAAGTTTGGTTAAATGGGATGGAAATTTCACAATTTACTTATTTTCAGCAAGTCGGTGGTTTGGAATGTAAACCAGTGACGGGTGAAATCACCTATGGATTGGAACGGTTGGCGATGCCATTGCAAGGCATCAATAATTTCTACGATTTAGTCTGGACCAAAACACCCAATGGTATCGTCACTTACGGTGATGTGTTTCATCAAAATGAAGTTGAAATGTCTAAATTTAATTTTGAAATAGCGGATGTGGATGTGCTGATGAAACAGTTTCACATTTTCGAAGAACAAAGCGCACGCTTGATCGAAGCCGGATTGCCATTACCTGCGTATGAAATGGCCTTAAAAGCCTCACACACGTTTAACTTATTAGACGCACGTCGTGCGATTTCCGTGACAGAGCGTCAACAATATATTTTAAAAATTCGTCGCCTGACGAAAAGGGTGGCAGAAAGTTATTTTAATGCACGTGAAGCGTTAGGGTTTCCTTTATTGCAGGATAAGAACAATGCAGCAGCCATCTAAAAAAAATGACGATTTATTAATTGAAATTCACACAGAAGAGTTACCGCCCAAGGCGCTTTATCGGTTAGCAGAAAATTTTTTTAATGAAATCAAAACACGATTAGATAAATTGGGATTGCATTATCGTAGCGCCACATTTTTTGCAACACCCAGACGGTTAGCTGTGTTGATAAAAAAACTGGATGCAAAACAGCCGGACACTCTCATCGAACGCAAAGGCCCATCACTCGATGCCGCATTTGATCAAAAGGGTGTACCTACACCGGCTTGTGTGGGATTCGCCAAATCATGCGGCATCACAACCGATCAATTAATGACGGTTAAATCATCGCAGGGTGAGTGGGTGGGTTATCAACAGCCTGTCGCAGGAAAAACCCTGCAAGAAATAGTGCCATCGATGGTGCAGCAAGCACTCACTGCATTACCGATTCCAAAACGTATGCGCTGGGGCGCGGGTTCTACGCAATTTGTGCGGCCAGTGCAGTCTGTCATTTTGTTATACGGTAACGATATTATCGATGCTGACATTTTGGGCTGTCGCACCCATCGATTGACGCGCGGTCATCGTTTTCATAGCAAAGGCTGGATTTCGTTGACCAAACCATCCAATTATCTCAAAAAACTCGAGCAGAACTATGTGATGGCTGATTTTCAACAACGCAAAGAACGTATTCGGCAATTGACGAAGGAAGCGATTGCGAGTCATCCCGCATTGCAAGTGATGATGGATGACAATTTATTGGATGAAGTCACTGGCCTCGTAGAATGGCCTGTTGCGATTTTCGGCCATTTTGATGAAAAATTTTTGGAAGTTCCATCGGAAGTGTTAATTGCTGCAATGCAAGATCATCAGCGTTATTTTCCCATCGTCGATCAAAATAAAAAATTAATGCCGTATTTTGTTGCGATCAGCAATATTGAAAGTAAAAATACACAAGGTGTGATAGAAGGCAACGAACGTGTTTTACGTGCGCGTCTGTCTGATGCGGCATTCTTTTTTGAAATGGATAAAAAAATTAAATTCAGTGAACGAATGAATGATTTAAAAAATATTATTTTTCATGCGAAATTGGGTACTTTATTCGAAAAATCACAGCGCGTTGCCCAGTTGGCAAAAATGATTGCCCACAAAATCAATGCAGATGAGACGAAAGCAGAACGTGCAGGTTTATTGGCAAAAGTGGATTTAACGACACAAATGGTCGGCGAATTTCCTGAATTACAGGGTGTCATGGGATTTTATTATGCGAAAGAAAGTGAAGATGAAGCCATTGCACAAGCATTGAATGAACAATACATGCCGCGTTTTTCAGGCGATGCATTACCGGCTTCAACGTTGGGATTTATCCTCGCTTTAGCCGATCGTATTGATACGATAGTCGGTATTTTTGGCATTCATCAAATGCCAACGGGCGATAAAGATCCATTTGGATTACGTCGTGCTGCGTTAGGTATTTTGCGAATTTTAATTGAAAAAAAATTAAATCTCAATTTACAGGATTTACTCTCTTCAGCCGAGCATCCATTGCATGGAAAATTAGAAAATAAAGACACTGTTCAAAATGTTTTAGATTTTATTTTTGAACGTTTAAAACCCTGGTATCAAGATCAGGGAATTTCTTCCGATGTGTTTGCATCCGTCGCTTCCGTGAATAGTACCAATCCTTATGATTTCCATTTACGCATTCAGGCGGTTCAGGCATTTAAAAAATTACCGGAAGCAGAATCATTGAGCATTGCCAATAAACGTGTCAGTAATATATTGGCGAAATCCAATGACAGCTTCAATGCACATCAAATCGATGAAAAATTATTTGAACAGGATGCAGAACGGATTCTTGTGATGAAGTTGGCAGAGAAGCGCAATGCGGTTTCCACATTTTCAGTGAATGGCAATTATACGCAAGTATTAACGGAATTAGCGGAATTACGACAACCCGTCGATGATTTTTTTGATCATGTGATGGTGATGACAGATGATCAGGCGCGCCGCGCAAATCGCTTGTTAATTCTGAATCAATTGCGCGAATTATTTTTAAACGTAGCGGACATTGCCTTATTACAATGAAGAAAATGATTATTTTAGATCGTGATGGCATTATTAATTACGATTCAGATGAATACATCAAATCACCTGATGAGTGGCATGCGATTCCAGGCAGTCTGGAAGCGATTGCACAATTAAATCGGGCAGGTTTCCATGTGATGATTGCGACGAATCAATCGGGCATTGGGCGCGGTTATTACGATGTAGAAATGCTCGATTTGATTCATGAAAAAATGTTTGCTGAGTTAGCGGCAGTGGGCGGACATATCGATGAAATTTTTTTCTGTCCGCATTTACCGAGCGATCATTGTCACTGCCGCAAACCCGAACCCGGGTTGCTTCTACAGATTCAACAAAAATATGATATCGATTTGAGAACGGTTTATTTTATCGGCGATAAATGGACGGATGCCCAGGCTGCCATCGCTGCCCATTGTAACCCCTTGCTTGTATTGGCTAATACTAAGGAAATCGTGATGCATTCTGTCATTGTTCCTCGTTTTGCCACTTTAATGGAAGCTGTAGAATACGTCATTTTGCAATCCTCCCTATAGGTTCATGCCTTAGTCATTAATGAAGCAATGAGGACAAGAAAGCAATTATTGTGTTAATATCGATCAATTATCAGTTTATAACGAGGAATAAATGCCTGATTTTACGCCTGAACAAAGCCAGTATATTTCGGATATGCAAAACAAATATTATGCGCGTTTAACGGTAAAAAAATTGTTTGTAGAGGCTTGTTTATTTATGGAGGGACAAACACCTCCTATCAAACAGACGATAGCCAATTACTATGCACGGCTGCTCATAGCGGTAAGTACAACCACTCTTTTTACACTGAGGATTCATAATTATTCTGGCGTAGTCATAGATGAGTCAGACCAAGCTATCGTTGAATTTTTTGAAAAAAACATACTTAAGACAGAAAAACTGCAAACAGCGAATTTTAAAAAAATACTGTTGGGTCTCGTATTGGAAGGTTTTCCAATAGGAATCGATTTTCAATACAGGAATCTGTCTTGTCTGGAAAAAAATAGGGTAATGAATGGATTTAACAGGGAATATACTCATACAGCCAAAAATGAATTAATCAAAGAATATAAAACCTTGACTCGAAATAAAAAGAAAAAAAAGTTACAATTTATTAACTGGTACACAGGTGCTTTGCTAGCGATACTGACAAATATGTTTCTTCAATCGTTGAATGAGGAACATCCTAATCTAAATGCCGCCTTTTCGCTTTTTTTCGGATTGTTTTGTCATGTCCTTGAGAGGGCGTTTTTACAACGCGATTATAATAAAAAATACGATGATAGATTGGCTGTTGTTTATAAAAAAAAATCGTCGCTGAACAATACAAGAGATCTCACTCTAGCATTATCGTCGAAGCCAAAGACGAAGTTGAAGCCCGCCAGTATACCTAAGCCTTCTTCCCAATCAATGGATGATTATGAAATAAGCGTTGTTCCAATTTCTCTTTTTCCAGAAAATGAAATAAAAAAACCGAAACCCCTGTCAGCACTCGTGAAAAAACGTCCTCAACAGGCGTCTTCTCAAACAAACATTTCGCCGCCCGTTGAAATGAAAAAAATGAACACTCTTTCTCCCGATTATTTTGGCGCGGCATTTAGTGGCATTTCTTCTGACGATTTTACAAAATTGGAAGGATGCGGATGGAATACAGACAGTCACGTTTATGCAATTTGGTGTGTAGATAAAAATGATTATCATCGTGACAATGGGATATATATTGATGCCCTTCAAGAGACATTTCAGATAGGAAGAGTGGCTACCCATGGTAACTGTATCAAATTATTAACAGGACAGTATGCGGGTTATCTTGAAGTCAGAAGAAGCGGAGCCTCTCGTGCTTTCGGTAAAGAATTTGCAACAATCGACGGTAAAACGGCGTACGTTTTTGCCTATTTTGATGAAGCCGGGCTACATGATCAAAACACCCATCTGAATGCACGTATCATAAACCATTTAGATACGGCTATTGAAAAATTGCATGAACTCAATCTAATAATGTCTTCGCAATCACCCACGCTCAGGCGGTAAGTCAATACCCCACCGCTTTTCCATCTGGACGACGATCATCGTTCGCACCGTCTAATTCACCATCTGACGGATGACGTAAAATCGCTTCCACTGCGCCCCACTTTTTTTGTGGCTTTAAATGATATCCCATTTTTTTCAGCTGTTTTATCGTAGTAACCGAAAATGCATTCGGTTCGTAATCAATCACATCCGGCAGCCATTGATGATGAAAACGCGGCGCATCGACAGCCTGTTGAATAGTCATTTTGTCAGCGATCACATTCAATAAAGTTTCTAATGTCGCCGTAATAATCCGCGGACCGCCTGGACTACCCAATACCATCACTAATTGTTTATCTTTCAAAATAATTGTCGGCGTCATGGAACTTAATGGCCGCTTGCCAGGTTGAATAGCGTTTGCAACATCCTGCACTAAACCAAATTGATTAGCCGCTCCCACTTGGGTTGCAAAATCATCCATTTCATTATTCAAAAAAAATCCGGTATTTCCCGCAATCACTTTCGCGCCAAAAAAACTGTTCAACGTGTAAGTCACGGACACTGCATTGCCATAGCGATCGACAATGGAATAATGCGTGGTGTTTAAACTTTCATGATGAATTTCAACGTGCGGCGTCATATCTGTCGCCGCATGATTATCTAAAATTTTTTGTTGAATGGTTTTCGCATAGTCTTTCGACAGTAATTTTTTTACCGGATTATGCACAAAATCAGGATCACCCAATTGACTGTTACGATCTCTAAAAGCATAACGCATCGCTTCCACGATAAAATGAATAGTCTTCGCTGAATGATACTCTTTTTTTGTGAGAGGATATTTTTCCAAAATGTTTGTGATTTCACATAACGTCACCCCACCTGAACTGGGTGGTGGTGCGGATATTATGGTATAACCCTGAAAGCTGCATTGAATCGGTTCAAGCTCTTCAACGCGATAGTGAGCGAAATCGGCTAAACTCAGTATGCCGCCATTTTTTTGGCTGGCAGCGACAATTTCTTTTGCGATTTCCCCTTTATAAAAAACAGCGGATCCTTTTTCTGCAATTTGTTTAAGTGTATAACTTAAATTGTGTTGAACCAGACGATCGCCTGCTTGATACGGTTTGTTATTTTTTAAAAAAATAGCAGCAACATTCGGTTGTTTTTGAAAAGCGAGAAAAGCATTTTTTAATAAGTTTGCTGCATACGGTGTTAATACATAACCGTTTTCGGCGAGATGAATGGCAGATTGCATGACTTCCTGGCGTGTCATCGTGCCGTATTTTTTCAGCGCTGTCTCAAAACCGAGAACGGTACCCGGTACCGCCACTGCCAGATAACCTTCCATGGTTTTGTTTGGAATAAGATGGCCATTTTGATCGAGATACATCGAAGCTGTGGCTTTTAAGGGTGCTTTTTCACGAAAGTTTAAAAAAATATTTTTGCCATTGGCGAGATGAATCGTCATGAAACCACCGCCGCCAATATTACCGCAGCAAGGATTCACAACGGCTAATGTATACCCTACTGCAACGGCCGCATCCACTGCATTGCCACCTGCTTTTAAAATAGCGAGTCCCGCTTCTGAAGCGAGTTGTTGTTCGCTGACCACCATGCCTTGTGAAAGAGGTAATACATTGGCCGATAAAAAAAAGAGAACAAGAAAAGCTATCCACCGCATTATTTTTCTCCTTTAACCATTTTCCTTAGGCTGTTTTCAATTATACTAAGCTCCATTTGAAACAAAGGGAGATGACATGAAGAAAACTTCTTTTCTATGCCGGGTGAACCTGTTTATTCGTTCACTGATTTTTACCTGTATTATGGCATTCAGTATCGTGTTGTATAGTTTTTTATGTATTCTGGCCATTCCATTCCCTTTTCGTTTTCGCTATACCCTGATTGCAGGTTTTACTCATGCGATCTTAAACATCTTAAAATACATCTGTCATATTGATTATCATGTACAGGGACTCGACAATATTCCAATCGATCGAACAGGTATTGTGTTATCCAAGCATCAATCGATCTGGGAAACGTTTTATTTACCGACTGTTTTTCCCCACATGGCGATTATTCTTAAGCGTGAATTATTATGGATTCCTTTTTTTGGCTGGGGGCTTGCAACCATTGACCCTATTGCCATTAACCGCAATAAAAAATCCAGTGCAATGGACCAAATCATTAAAAAAGGCAAAGCGTGTCTGAATGCAGGGCGCTGGATTCTCATCTTTCCTGAAGGAACGCGTATTCCTTATGGAAAGGTCGGTCATTACAAAGCAGGCGGCGCGCGTTTGGCTGTTGCAACTAAAGCGCCCGTGATTCCTGTCGCGCATAATGCCGGACGCTATTGGTCGAAAAGAGGATTTATAAAAAAACCAGGCACCGTTCAAATGGTGATCGGCCCGTTGATCGAAACGAATAATAAAACACCCGATCAAGTCATGGAAGAAGTGAAAAACTGGATTGAAATGACAATCAAAAAAATAGACCAGGATTACCCGTGAAAACACAAAAAAACTTTTATTAATCAGTAGGTTACATGATTTTTGGCTGGAAAAAAGCGAAAACTGTTACACAAAATAAAAAAATCGTTAATAAAATCAATAAGTTAGCTCACTTTTCCCAGGGAAAAAGTATTGAAATGGGCCGATTAAATATTCTCTTGTAAATAAAAAAAAATAGAATACAATTGCGCGGAATTTTAATTTGTTATTTGGAGAATATCATGCTGGACAAGAAGAAATTAATAAAAAAAAGTGAAGCAGAAGATGAGTCGGATGCGAAACAGTTAGTAACCTTGATTCGAACATCAAATCAATCTGATTTTGAATCCTGTTTGAAAGAATGTTCATTAGAAGCATTAAGAATGGTAGCAAAAGCAGTCATTGCAGTGGGGTTTAAGCCTTTCAATCAAGAAAGTTCAGATAGGTTAATCGCTATGGTGGGGGGTCGTATCAAAGAATTTAATAATGAAAATGGTAACGTGTCAGTGTCATCTGTGCGTGCGTCAACGTTTCATCATCCTGTTACCAGTCCGGTAAAACTCCCTGAAAAGCCGCTTTTGGTAGGCAAAACATTGAGTCGAAATTAATCCTATTATGAGAGTAGAGCGTTTCACTGGCATCCCTGCGAAGGCGGGGATCCTTTCACACAACGCGCAATTGGCGCATTATGCGCAATCAGATTTTTTAATACGCCATAGGGCACTTCAATTTCTTGCGGTCCATCCGCATAAGGCGCCACTTGGTATTCTTCAAACGTAATTAAAATGCCTTTATCTTCTAAATTCCACAGCAGATAATTTTTTGGGAGCGGCGCGGTGCCATCTTTAATCATCCATTTATCCTGTAATTTGTTATTAAGTGCTGTGTTGCTATAGGTTGACAATGCATTTAAATACTTTGCGCGAGGTTTGAAGAGATCTTTCAGCGATAACACTTTTCCACGATTCAAATCATAATTCAATACCTGATGCGTATGATAAGGATGTGCACGGCCTGCCTGCATGCCTTCGATGGATAAACGCAAACTGATTAAAGTCTGTTTTTCGGGTTTCAATACATCGATTCTGTAATCTAAACGAAACGAGTTATGTTTGAGTGAATCGGGCAGTGTTTGCATGTGCGGCATATCCGCTTTCACATAATTTTTAAATTGCTGAACGCTATTGTTAACCATGTCAAGCACGAGCTGATTGAATTGCCGAGCAGATGCGGAGAGATTTTCACCAGAAATTTGCGGATAACTGTAATCAATTGTATAAGGTAACGTGGCATCTTTTTCCTGTTTTGTGACGGTCGTTATTTCCCTATTTTTATCAATGACTGTCGGCGTCGAGGCATGTTTTGCTTCATCTAAATGCACGTTGATACTGGCTGTGCCGGAGCTTGTTGAATTGATATCGATATCAAATCCGGTATTCGCATTTGTCAAAGGTGCTTCTGTGCCGGACGTTTCTGCAAAGCCATACGGCATTAAAAAGAGGGTTGCCAGGACAAAAATCGCTAATTTATTCATAAGATGCCTTTAATTAAAATGGGACAGTTGTGCGCAAAAATATAACAGGTTCGGTTCAGCGGGGTCAAGTCCAACGAAAAATATCGGTTTCACTTTTAAAAATGACTTGTATAATGAAAAAACTATCCGAATAACACTTGCAAGCATGAGGTTATTTTATGCCCTCGACAGAACAAAAACCGCACGATTTTAGGCTAGAAAATATTCTCTCTACATTACTCGCAAAAATTGAAGACATTAAAAAAAAATACCCTTTACCTCGATCGTCACCCGCCTCCAAAGAGCATGCGGATGCTATTTCTTACATCGATAGCATAAAAGAATATCTGCATCGAATAAAAAATCTTTATGAAGGGTTGCTTCATAAAAAAGAATTCCATACAAAAACGTATTGGGATTTGTATCACTTTCAAAAAGTACAGACAAAACTCCCAGTGGAGACTCTTTTAGAGTTCAGTATTACACATGGTCTGACGTATGAATTTTTTAATTTTTTTTCCGAGACAATACAATCGGCTCCAAAAGAATTATCTGTTTTAATACCTTTTCTTGATCCTGATGTCATTTTTTTTGATACTCGAACATTTTCTTTTCCGCCTTTAAAAAAATATTTGATTGGAGAAGCAGGAAAAGATTTCACGATTACACACAGAAAAAATGCGGATGGTACACCTACTTATATTTATGACTGGATTTCTTATCAAGACCAGGCAGAACTTCGGAGAGATGAATATAATATTCCAGCGATCTATACTGTAGCATTGTCCCGATGGCATAGCATTATTGCGATGCAATCAGCGCGTTATCTTGTTGAATGCGACAGAGAAAAAAAAGCAAAACAAAATTTAAATAAGGAACCGTTATCTGCAGGCGAGCTCATCGTGCATTGTGGGAAATTTTCGAGTCCTACAAACACAGATCAAAAGGAAGATTCGACTGTCACTTCTTCAAACAGTCCGAGTTTGAGAAAGGGGCAGGTATCGAATTGAAAAGATCATTGGGGTCTGAAAACACATTTTGTCCTTGCGGGACGGGTAAAACGTATAGGGATTGTTGCGGTCTTTTTATTTCTCATCAAAAAATACCCGCGACGCCGGAACAATTAATGCGTTCGAGATATACAGCGTATTCTCTAGCTAATATCGATTATATTATTCACACCATGAAATCGCCCGCAGCAGATCATTTTTATGCAGAAGAGGCGCGTGAATGGGCAAAAAAAATAAGCTTCGCTGGGTTAGCCGTGATAAAAACAAAAAACGATGTTAATAAAGGCCATACCCCCCCCCTTCCCGAACTTTAATGACAA
>CAZEEF010000017.1:0-7727 GCA_964511095.1 uncultured Coxiellaceae bacterium
GATCATGCGGTAGCAAATACTGTGTATTCTGATAATGATTTTTTTCAACTTCACGAGAACCCGGCGTCTTGAAATCAATCACTTTGATCACTCTTTTGTCAACGAGAGCGACATCCATCGCGCCACTGGTTTCCAGTGACACTTCATAACCTGCATCACACAAACGCGTTAATAATTCCAAACAGGCTTTTTGGGCAAGTGGCTCACCGCCAGTGACGGTGACATAATGAGCACGATAGTTGGCTACCTGTTTTAAAATATCATCGATATCCTGCCAATTGCCGCCCTGAAAGGCATAAGCGGTATCGCAATAATGACAACGCAAAGGACAACCCGTCAGACGAATAAAAACGGTTGGCAAGCCAACCGTCCGTGTTTCACCCTGCAATGAAAAAAATAGTTCAGTGATACGTAAACGACTCACTCTTCTAATGTCCCCCTGTTTTAATCTCTTTTAACTGCTCAGCAGCAAGACGCGCTGATGTCGTGCCAGGATAATGCGTAATCACTTTTTTGAAAGTCGATTTAGCTTCTGGCCATTTGAACTGGGCAGCATAAATCATGCCAAGTTTAACTTGTGCATCGGATACTTTGGGACTATCAGGATAATTTGTCACAACTGTCGAAAATTCCACTGCTGCCTGCTCACGTTTTTTCTGTAAGCCATATAATTCACCCAACCAATAATGTGCATTCGCAGCCGACTGTCCTGCAGGATATTTTTTCAACATATTTTGTAAAACAGCAATGGCCTGATCAAATTTGCTATCTTTGATAAGATCATAGGCATTTTGATACATTTGTAATTCTTCCTGCTCTGCATTAGCAGATAAATGTGTCTTATCTGTCACAGCATTGGCCGTCGCTGTCACGGCTGCAGGCTTGGGCGCGGCTACCGGCTTGTCTTCTTCTGCTGGCTCATCTGCTGCTGGAATAGGCGCGACCGTCAAATCCTCTTTGGATTTTTTTGCGGAAGATGTTTTTTTGGGTAGCGCTTTTTGAGCGTTATCGCTAGTAGAACTGGTGGGTGGTGTCACTGATTGTTTACTGAGTCGTTTGTCCAAATCAGAATACATAGATCGTTGTTGCGCCTGCATTTGTTGCAACTGGTGATTTAATTCTTCAACTTGTCCACGCAATGACTGAACTTCATTTTGCAGAGTGCTCAATTTTGATACAGAATCTGAATGCTGCAAATTCGTCATTTGCTGCTCCATCCGATTCAATCGTTGATCTATTGTCAAAGACTGTGATGACGGAGACGGTGAAACGGCGGGTGGCGGCATGTTGTTTTCTGATGCGCCAGGCATAACAGGTGCCTGCTGTGGTGCCTGAGAAGATGTGTTCGCTGACCCCGTATCCGACTGGCCATCAAATTGAGGCGGATAGTTATCGACATCATAGACAGGCGCATCTTCAGCATAAGCGGTCATCGCCATACCGGATAACATGACTATTGCAAAAATTCGTTTAAACGATTTAATAACCATATAAATTCTCACCCTTATGTTTGACTGTCATCCCTTTCAATCAAATAAAAAGGTGGGCGCGCCCTGCTTTTTTGCCCACCCTATCTGTTTAATTATCCTTGTGACTTCACTATCACAACACGACGATCCAATTGGAAATCCTGTTCGGAATGACCTGGCACAGCGGGACGCTCGGAACCATAACTGACAACACGGATCTGATTTGGATTCACACCGCGTGATTTCATCATATCCAACACGGCATTCGCACGATGTTCACCCAGGGCTATGTTATATTCACGACTGCCACGTGGATCGGTGTGCCCTTCGAGAATAATTCTGGCACGTGGATGCGCCACCAAATAATCTGCATTCGCTAAAATAGCCGGTTTATCCCCTTCACGTACCACATAACTATTAAAATCAAAATAGTAAGTCCGTTTTGCCATGTTGCGGGCAGATGCGCCGCCTTCCTGATCACCATAACTTTGACCTTGCCCTAATCCTGATGCTCGCGCACCGGCTGCCGTATTCATATCATTCATGCCAGTCGCATCATAACCGTTGTTATTATGCTTAGTCGATGAACACGAACTTAATGCCAAAATGCTGCAACCTACCAAGATAACTTTTGCTATTGTTTTTAATTTCATATTGATTCTCCCTTGTTAACTTAAGACAAAAAAGGCGACCATGCTGGATCTTGAACTTCCCCATTCCGCAGAGGTAGCCGCAATTGCACACTCCCATCACTGGCCACCATCGCCAATACGCTCTGCCCGGCATAAAGCGTGCCATATAATACCATACTGCCATTTGGCGCTATACTGGGTGATTCATTATCGGTGCCGGATGAACTGGTTAAAACACGAAAAGTCGACGTATCCAAATCCAGGATACCAATATTAAATAACTTGGATTCCTGATTTAACATCACAATATGATTTCCATCGGGTGTGTAGGATGCTCGCGCATTGTAGTTTCCATCATAAGTCAACCGGGTAATAGCACCCGTCGCCAGATTTTTTTGATAAATTTGCGGACCGCCGCTGCGATTGGATGTAAAAATCAAAGATCTACCATCTCGCGACCAGGCTGGCTCGGTATTAATTGACCAATCATGAGTCACTTGGGATAACCGTTTGGAAGCCACATCCATGATGTAAATATTGGGCGAACCATCTTTAGACAGTACGAGTGCCAATTGACGGCCATCCGGTGACCAGGCCGGTGCGCCATTGATTCCGCGGAATTCACTGATCAGTCGACGCGCACCTGTCGTCACGTCTTCCACATAAATGGAAGCGTGTTTATTTTCGAATGAAACATACGCAATTTGCTTGCCATTGGGTGACCAGGCAGGCGACATAATGGGATCATTTGAAGTGAGCAAGGGTCTCGGATTATACCCATCGGCATCTGACACTTCTAATGTATATTGAGCCGCTTCCCCTGATGAACGTTGCACAACAATGTAGGCTAATTTGGTTGAAAAAACGCCCCGTACCCCAATAATCTGGCGATAAATCAAATCACTGATATGATGCGCAACCGATCTCAATTCTTTTTCAGAAACGACAAATTGTTTGGTGATTAAAGGTGCGTCATTTTCCCTTGCTGTATCCAACAATTTGAAACTGACTGCATATCGCCCCCCGCCAACAGCCTGAATTTTTCCTAACACAACATCATCCGCGCCAATACTGCGATAATAACGCACTGGCATAGTATCACTCGCCGCATTATTGGTATAAACTTTAAACCGACCGCTATTTTTTAAATCATTGGTGATCACATCAGACACATTCTGTGCAGGTGTCGCGCCATTTATTGTAAAAGGCACGATGGCAATCGGTACTGCACCGGCCATACCGCGCGTGAGTTCCATGCTTAAATAGGCAAAAACTGGGCTTGAAAGAACCAATCCCCAACCAAAAAACAGCATAGTCATTAACTTACGCATATCAGCACACGTCTCCCGATAACCATTAAAAGTTTTTTATCAGATGAGAGATATATCACAGATTATTTGATAAGTGAACTTGTGGCATCGAGTAGAACGTTTCACTGATTTTGTCCTATTGATTAATTGACGAGCGACTAGATTGCAGGATGCAATCTCATAGCGCCATGGATGGCGCGTTTGGAGCGAGGAATGAATCAATAGGACAAAATCAGTGAAACGTTCTACTCGATGCCCTCACGGATATTTTCAAGCCATTTTTCGTTAAAATCACCCGCCAAGACCAGAGGGCTGAATAAACCGCCCTGCATCGTGACACAACCCAGTGAAAACAGCAGATTCTTCTGATTATTATTTTCAACACCTTCAGCGGTCACTTTTGCCTGCAAACTGGTAGCCAGTGCAATAATCATTTTGACTATCGCTTCACTATCTGGATTCGTATCGATATCAAAAATCAGTGATCGATCGATTTTAAATATATCAATCGGTAAACGCCGCAAATGCTGTAATTGTAAGTGGCTCGCGCCAAAATTATTAATGGCTATTTGCACGCCTAGCCGTTTTAACATATGCAATATTTTCTCAACCAGATCAATTCGGGTTAACAGTGACGATTCTGTGATTTCAAAAATCAGATGAGAAGGATCGAGATGGGTTTCTCGCAAAATAGAGGATAATTTTTGAATAAAATGGGTATTTTCCAATTGCCTCAATGAAACCTGAACTGAAATCGCCTGTGCATAAAAATCATGTTCACGCCATTTCATTAAATCTTGGCAGGCATGATGCATCAGCCATTCGTAAACGGTAATAATATTATTTTTTTCTGCCAGCCGTGAAAATTCTTCAAAAGAAATCAGACCAAAATCAGGGTGCTGCCATTGCAATACCGCTTCCATACAAACGATTTTTTTTGTTTCAAGATTCATTCGCGGTTGATAATAGATGTGAAATTGCTGATAACTGATTTCATTATGCAAACTTGAACTTAATATCAGTTCACGACGACTGATTGCCTGCATTTCCTGCTGATAAAATTGATAACCATTACGCCCCTGTAAATTAGCCTGATTGAGTGCAAGATTTGCATTTTGCAATAACGTTTTCCCATCCTGCCCATCCATCGGAAACACGGCAATACCAACATTGGCCGCGATATAAACTTCCTGTTTTTCTATGATGAAAGGTTGTGCAATCGCATCCAACAAGCGTTTGGCAATATAGGCCGCTGTTTCCGCTTTATTGATTTGCGAAAAAATAAAAACAAATTGATCACCCGCAAAACGACTTAACGTATCTACCTGGCGAATGCAGAGCTTTAATCGTTCAGAAACCGCTTTCAGTAATACATCACCGGCATCATAGCCCAGTGTATCGTTAATAATGTTAAAACCCTGCAAATCCAAGAACATGACACAGAAAGTTAACTGATAGCGAATACTTTGATTGACCGTCAACGATAAATGATCTTCAAATATTTTTCGACCCGGCAATCCTGTCAACGAATCCGTCAAGGTATTATTGGAAAATTTTTCCTGTAACTGTGTGAATTCTTGCTTCAAGCGGTTATTAGTTTGAAGAGTGTCCTGAAGTTGATGCTTCAACTGTTGAATATGACTGATGCAATGCCAGAGATAATATCCCAATGCAGCCAGCACAATAACCAGAGAAAGCGTTAGTATCATTGAATGATCCTTCCTTGCTATTTTCTATTACAATATCAACTTTCCCAATTCTCTGCATTCAGAATATCTTCAGGCTTCACTTTCAAAACAAACTGTCTGAACGGTTCAAATGCATCCGAATCCTTTGGCACAGGCAAAGGTGAGGCTTTGAAAACGGCTGATCGTGCTGAATTATCCAAGCCTTCATCCCCACTGCTCTTGATGATTTGAACATCTAATACAATACCACCCGGCGCTACGCGAATCATGAGTTCCGCCGATAATTTTTTATTGACAGAGGGTGGAATTAACCAATTTTGACTAATCGTTTGCAAGATGAGTGCTTTATACTTATCCACTTCGCCGCGCACTTTTTGGGTACGCGCACCTGCCATCTTTTTTTGTTCCTGTAACATATCCTGCTGAAGCGATTTTGCAGCCATTTGTTTCAAATCTTTTTCAAATGCTGCATCGAGTGTTTTCTGTTTTATTGTCTTTTGTTTAATTTGTTTCATTTTTTGTTTTTTAATATCTGCTAACAGTTGGGCAGCTATCTTATCTTGTTGTAATTTTTTTTCCTTTTTATCTGAAATAGCGATCACCTGTTTATTAACAGGCTGAACGACGGGTTCGGCTGGTTTGGGAACGATCGGTTTTGTAAGCATTTTGTGAGTTTTAGGAATGGCTTTTTCTGTTTTCGGCAAAGGCACGGACATGACACGGGCATTAATAATTTCTATATTTTTGTCGGCATTTTCCAACACAAACATTTTTGAACTTAAATCAAAACTGGCAAGCAATGCAAAAAGAATAATGCCATGCAACAGCAAAGAAAAGAAAAAAGAAGATGAATATTTTTCTTTCTTTGCATTCATGTGATCAGCCTTCACTCGACGAATCAGGCTGTGTAATCAAACCAACACTTTTTGCACCCGCTTGTTGCAATAACACCATTGCTTCGACGACTTTACCATAATTGGCATTTTTATCGCCTCGCACTAAAACGGGACGTTGCTGTTCTGGCGATTCATTCGATAATTGACCCGACACAAAGGTACTTAAAGCACGTGCTGTGATAGGTTGATTGGGTTTGGCTGCAATATTTAGATAAAAATTACCTGTTGAATCGACAGTCACAATCAAGGGTTCTTTTTGATCGGGCGGAATGGCCTTCGATGCTGTTTTTGGTAAATCAATTTTGACACCTTGCGTCAATAAAGGCGTTGTTATCATAAAAATAACAAGCAATACCAACATGACATCGATAAAAGGAACCAGATTGATTTCCGCCATGGGTCGTCGCGATCGACGTGAAACCAGGGTATTCAGATTGATCATACGCTTCCTCCGTATTAAACCGTCATGGCTGAATCAATAGGCGAAGGCGCATGATTTAACGTCGCTTGCACCTGTCGGAATAAAATATTGGAAAATTCTTCCTGAAAAACATCAAATCGGTTTAATAACCGATTGATATCGGTGGTAAAACGATTGTACGCGACGACAGCTGGAATCGCTGCAAATAACCCCATCGCTGTCGCAATGAGTGCTTCCGCGATGCCGGGCGCCACCATCGAAATCGTGGCTTGTTGTACGTGCGCCAATGTTCGAAAGGTTAACATGATCCCGCAAACCGTCCCGAAAATACCAACAAATGGACTGGTCGATCCAATCGTTGCCAATGTGGGCAAATGAATTTCCAATTTATCCTGTTCACGCATTTCGGCGACATTCATGGCGCGGCGCGCACTGGCCAATACCGCATCGGCTGTCATGCCGGGTTGTTTATGCAAACGTAAATATTCTTTAAAACCCGCATTAAAAATCGCTTCCATGCCGTTTAAGTCAGACCGACGTTTCATGCTGTCAGAATAGAGTTTGGATAAATCCCCACCTGCCCAAAATGCATCTTCAAAGGCCGTTGTGGTATGACGCACATTTTTTAAATACTTAGTTCGCTGCAGGATGTATGTCCATGACAGAAGGGATGCGCCCATCAGCAAGGCCATCACCAATTTCACTAAAAAACTGGCATTGATAAAATAAGTCCATAATGAGGAATCGATTGACACGATTGAGTTCTCCCTAATGTGATAAGTTTATAGATTAATTTTAGGTTTTTAATGATTCATTGAGCAAGCGATTTGAGCTTATTTTTTTAATTACGAAAAATTCTTTATTAATCATGAAGTTAAGTGATTTTTTACGAAAAAAATCCAAAAACTCTTACACAAAATTCAAAAATTATTAATATAATCATAAAGTTAACTCACTTTTCCCAGTCGTTGCTTTTGATTGAGTTTATGAGTAATAATGGCACATTTTTCAAGGCACTTCTTTCATGTCAACGAGTAGAGTAAAGCTTCATATGGCAATCAGACTGTATACGGGTTTGATTGAGTTAACCTCTCATGCTCATAGCAAAGAAGCCTATCAGGCAGAAATATCCCATCTCAATAAAGTGTTAAAAGAGATGAATGAACCCTTAATTGAAGAAACGGCTTCAGAGATTGACATTTCCAAATTGGAAGAAATCACAAACAAGCGACTTTTGCATAAATTTGAAAATGGAAAAAAACGCTTATCTGGACTGTCAAGCTGTTTAAGTGACGCAGAATACATTGAACG
>CAZEEF010000017.1:7827-17684 GCA_964511095.1 uncultured Coxiellaceae bacterium
TCAAGAGAAAGAGAATCGCAGACAAATGCGAGAATACGCTTTAAAAGCGTCATTATTTGGATTAGATACTGTTTCCATCCTAATGAAAAATCCCCCTGTCATCACGCGTTCGAAAATCAACCAAGCGCTCGATGACATACACTTCATTCATATCCGTGCAGAAAGTTTAATTATTTTTTTTGAGTGTTATATTAAGTTAAAAACGCATTCTTCTCATTTTTTTAAAAACAATACCGCTAAAATTTCACTGGCTGACAAACTACTTGAACTTATAAAATATAATGAAAAAATAACGATAACCTGCGCAGAGTTAGCCTTGTTAATCGATTCCACTGGTTTAAAAGGCAGTCTCCTGAAACAAATGGTATCTGTCTTTTATCCTATTAAAGAATTATCCGGATTAAGACAGGCAGTCAATCTCTATTGCGTACAGAATAAAAAAGGATTGTATCAACTGGATAAAAAAATCAATCGTCATCTGGAAATACAGATCGATCATAAAAATGTATATAGAAGGCCTGAACCGGATCCGGATCCCCGCCTTCACGACGACGACAACTATCAATTCGTATCGGCTTCCAACACACTTCGCTACTTTTAATCCATCTCTTCAAATAAACTGAGATTTTTTTGTTGTAACGTTTTTTCAGGCACAGCTAAACCAAAATGCAGATAGGCCTGACGTGTTGCAATTCGACCACGCGGTGTTCGCATCATAAAACCCTGTTGAATCAGAAAAGGTTCGAGCACGTCTTCAATGGTACCGCGTTCTTCGCTGATCGCCGCGGCTAAACTGTCAATCCCGACAGGTCCGCCTGCGAATCGATCAATGAGAGCCAATAATAATTTGCGATCCATCAAATCAAAACCCTGATCATCCACATCCAATAAATTTAATGCCCGCTTGACAATGTCTTCCGTAATAATGCCATTTGCTTTGACTTCTGCATAATCTCGCACGCGACGTAATAAACGATTCGAAATACGCGGTGTACCGCGCGAACGTTTTGCGATTTCTTCTGCCGCAGGCGTATCAATCTGAACACCCAAAATGGCAGCGGCTCTTTCAACGATATGTGTTAAATCACCCACTTGGTAAAACTCCAGGCGTTGAACAATACCGAAACGATCGCGTAACGGCGATGTCAATAAACCTGCACGCGTCGTGGCACCTATTAAAGTAAAAGGAGGTAAATCAAGTTTAATGGATCGGGCAGCAGGACCTTCGCCAATCATGATATCCAATTGATAATCTTCCATCGCAGGATACAACACTTCTTCAACCACAGGACTCAAACGATGAATTTCATCAATAAATAATACTTCACGTTCCTGAAGATTCGTGAGTAAGGCCGCGACATCACCGGGACGTTCCAACACAGGGCCTGACGTTTGGCGCAATCCAACGCCCATTTCATTGGCGATAATATGGGCTAACGTTGTTTTGCCCAACCCAGGCGGGCCAAAAATTAAAACATGATCCAAAGCATCTCGACGTGCACGCGCTGCCTGAATAAATATTTCCATTTGTGCACGCACACTGGTTTGTCCGATGTAATCTTGCAACGATTTGGGACGAATCGCACGATCCAATTGTTCAAGATCGGTGGCATTGGGAGAGATCATTCTGTCTAAATCGTTCATGTCACCATCTCCTTTAAGGCCTTGCGAATGATTTCTTCACTGCTCAAACTACCATCATCCACCTTACTCACCGCGCGACTCGCCTCCTGGGGTTTATAACCCAACGAAATCAAGGCTGAAACCGCATCTTGCACAATTTGATTTCGAGCGCCCCGTTCAGGAGAGGGTGAGATGAGAGTCAATTCGGCGGGAGATGTTTGTTGCCACGCAGCCAATTTGTCGCGCATTTCAATAATAAGCCGTTCCGCTGTTTTTTTACCCACACCCGGCAAACGCACTAAACTCGCTGTATCCTGATGGATAACGCATTGGACAAATTCATCCGGGTTGATACTGGATAAAATCGTCAAAGCCAATCGTGGTCCTACCCCGTTCACTTTAAGCAAAGTACGAAATAATAATCTTTCCTCGTGTGATAAAAAACCATACAAATGATGTGCATCTTCACGCACCACAAAATGCGTCATCAACGTAATTTCCTGACCGATGTCGGGCAATCGATAAAACGTACTCATGGGTGCGTCTATTTCATAGCCAATGCCATTGACATCCAGCAATAATTGCGGGGGTTGTTTTTGCAGAATAATGCCACGGAGTTGTCCTATCATGCGGTGTCCTTAAGAACGTTTGTTTACGTTAGTGTACTCAGTTGTTGTCGTTGCGTCATTACTGTTTATCGTATAGATTCTTCAGAATTAAGCATCAGGGAGATCTTTATGACCAAAGTCAAAAACACACTGACAAAAATTATTTTCATGGGACGGTGGCTGCAATTACCCTTATATATCGGTTTGATTGTGATTTTGGGTGTTTATGCCTACCGATTTATTCTGGAACTCACTGTACTGACACAACATGCGACCAGTTTGGATAATACTGGATTCATGCTGGTCGTATTAGATCTGATCGATGTGGTGATGATCGCGAATTTGTTGATTATGGTGATTATTGGCGGTTATGAAACGTTTGTTTCACCCCTCCATTTGCAGCAGGACAGCGACCGGCCAGAATGGTTGGATGAAGTCAATGCAGGTACGATGAAAGTGAAATTGGCATTGGCTTTAATTGGTATTTCATCGATTCATCTCTTGAGAACATTTATTGATCCATCCAAGTTGACCAATTTGAATGTCATGTGGCAAGTCTTGATTCATTTAACGTTAGTCGTTTCTGCCATGTCCATTGCTTTCACTAATTTTATTATGGAAAAAGAAAGATTGCCTTAAAATAACGAGGTTTGGAATGAATTTGAATTTAGACAATAAAATTGCTTTTGTGGCAGCCAGCAGTGATGGATTGGGTTTTGCGACTGCTTTGGAATTAGCGCGTGAAAAAGCGAATGTCATTTTAAGCGGTCGGTCGGGGGAACGTTTGGAATTAGCGAAAAATAAAATACTTGCCAGCGTGCCTGATGCCAAATTAACAACCTGTATTTTTGATTTAATGGATGAAGAACAGATTAACAAAACCATTCAAGAAATCGCAGCACGTTTAGGCGGTCTTGATATTTTAATTACAAATGCAGCGGGACCCAAAGCGGGACAATTTAACGAATTAACCCTTTCACAATGGCAAAATGCTTTTCAAATCACATTAATGAGTGCTGTTCATTTAATTTATGCCGGACTGCCCTTTCTGAAAAAAAGTGAGGCGCCGAGTATCTTAACGATTACAAGCACCTCAGCCAAACAGCCTTTGCCGGGTTTATTTTTATCAAATGTTTTTCGTCCTGCGGTATTGGGTTTAACGAAAGCCTTATCGATTGAATTAGCGACTGATAAAATTCGTGTCAATTCCATTTTGCCAGGCTGGACGGCGACTCAACGCAGTAAAGAATTATTGGAATTTTATTCGAAAAAAAATGCCGTATCCATTGAACAGGAAATCGAAAGAATTGCAAGTGATATTCCATTAAAAAGAATAGCAGAACCTGAAGAATTTGCGAAAGTCGCGGCGTTTTTGGTTTCACCGGCGGCAAGTTATATTTCCGGCGTGATGTTGCAAGTGGACGGTGGCCGGACGCGGGCGGTGATGTGACACAAAGAGCGCACCGTTTCATGCGCGATCAAGCAGCTCAATTTGCTCATTCAAATTCCCGAGCTGCTCTTGCCAATAATGCGCTGTATTAAACCAGGGAAAATTTAAAGGGAATGCCGGATCTTCCCACCGTTTGGCAAGCCACGCAGAATAATGCAACATGCGCAACGTACGCAATGCCTCGATCAAATGAAGCTCACGGTAATTGAAATCATGAAATTCACAATACCCTCGCAAAATCCGATCTAACTGCACTTGCATTTGCATGTCATCCCCTGACAACAACATCCAGATATCCTGAACAGCAGGACCCATCATGCAATCATCCAAATCAACAATGTGTGGACCGCTATCACGCCATAATACATTGCCGGCATGACAATCCCCATGCAGGCGAATGTGATTTATCTCACCGGTTTCCTGAAAAATCATTTTAATTCGATCTAATAGCGTTTGCGTTGTATCGCTAAACGGCTGTTTTAAAAAATCAGGAATGAAATTATTTTCGAGTAAAAAACGGCTGGGCGTCACGCCGAAGTTTTCTAATGTGAGTGAATGACGGTAACGAAAAGGTCGACAGGCACCTGTCGCATGCAGACGTCCTATAAAACGCCCCATCCATTCCAATTGTTCTAAACTATCCAGTTCAAGCGCGCGTCCGCCTTGGCGCCGAAATACAGCAAAACGAAAATGATCGTGATAGTGTAAGGTATTATTTTCAATCATGAGTGGTGCAACAACAGGAATGTCACGCGTTATTAATTCGAGCGCAAACTGGTGTTCTTCCAGTATCGCATTATGATGCCACCGCTCGGGACGATAAAATTTAGCGATAACCGGCTCTGCCTCATCCATTCCAATTTGATACACTCGATTCTCATAGCTATTTAAAGCAAGCATACTACCACTACAACGAAAACCGATGCTTTCTATCGCATCCAGAATGGTATCAGGTGTCAAGGTTGCATAAGGTGTGTTTGGATTTGTGCTCATCATTATTATTCTGGCCTATAATCCCGCCAACTGGACGAGCGCTTTTTTGAAAGCGGATTTTGATTTATCTGATTTGAACAAAAACGATTATGCGCATGACAGAGCGCGACAGCCAATGCATCCGCTGCATCGGGCGGTAGTTCGATCGAAATATTTAATAATTTTTTCACCATATGCTGCACCTGTTTTTTGTCCGCAGCACCATAACCGACAACAGATTGTTTCACTTGACGGGCAGAATATTCCGAAACAGTGGCACCTAATGCCACAATGGCTGCGCCGCGTGCCTGGCCTAATTTTAAGGCAGAACCCGGATTTTGATGCATGAAAACTTGTTCGATGGCTGCCTCCTCAGGTTCATGTAATGCCACAATCGCTCGCAAGCCAGTAAAAATTTTTTCCAATCGTTCTGAAATAGAAGACGAAATCACATTCAAACAACCGCTATCCACATAATGCGTTTGATTGCCGGCCCATTGAATGACACCATAACCCGTAAAACGCGATCCAGGATCAATTCCAATAATGATTGTCATACTTTCCTTGGTGACTTATTCCAACTCCGCCAAAATAGTTTCTGGAATATCTGCATTGGAATACACTTCCTGCACATCATCCAATTCTTCCAGCATTTCGGTTAAACGTATTAATTTTTCTGCCGCTTCTTTATCCGTGACAGAAATAGTTGTTGCTGCAATCATGGAAATGTTTGCCTCTTCTGGTTTAAAACCGGCAGCCACCATTGCATCTTTAATCGTTAAAAAATGATCGGGTAAGGTGATGACTTCGATACTTTGATCGTCATGAATCACCACATCTTCTGCATTCAGTTCCAGCGCCAATTCCATAATACGCCCTTCATCGGCGCCCGGTGCAAAAATGATTTGACCCAATTTATTAAATAAATACGAAACTGAACCGTCGGTTCCCAAATTACCGCCGCATTTGGTAAAAGCATGCCGCACATCCGCCACCGTACGGTTTCGATTATTGGTCATGCAATCCACCATGACAGCCACACCGAAAGGACCATAACCTTCATAACGCACTTCTTCCACGTCCGCGCCTTCCAGACCCCCTGCACCGCGTTTGATGGCACGATCAATCACATCGCGTGACATATTCGCACCGAATGCTTTATCGAGCGCAGCGCGTAAGCGTGGATTGGAATCCGCATCAGCACCACCTAACTTGGCGGAAACAGTCACTTCACGGATTAATTTGGTATAAAGCTTGCCTTTGACCGCATCTTGTTTCGCTTTGTGGCGCTTGATATTCGCCCATTTACTATGACCTGCCATGATTTTTGCTCATTCCGTAATAGTGGTTTGTTGTTTTTCGACTGTCACATCTTTTCGAATACGAATACCTAATTCAATTAATTGTGCAGGATCGACAGTCGAAGGCGCATCGGTCAATGGACAGCTCGCTGTTTGCGTTTTAGGAAAAGCAATGACATCCCGAATTGAATCCGATCCCGTCATCCACATCGCTAAACGATCGATACCCAAAGCAATACCACCGTGCGGCGGACAGCCAAATTTCAATGCCGTTAACAAATGTCCAAATTTGGCATTCGCATCGTCTTCTGAAATATTTAACGTACGGAAAACAGCCATTTGCATCTCGGAAGAATTAATACGAATGGAACCACCGCCAATTTCAGTGCCATTGATTACCATATCATACGCACGTGCCACAATTTTTTCGGGTTCGTGTGATAATTCGCTGATATCTTTGATTTTTGGCGCAGTAAATGGATGGTGACACGCGGATAAACGACCTTCGCCTTTTTCAAACATGGGAAAATCCACTACCCACAAAGGACGCCAATTTTTTTCAACTAAACCACGGTCATGACCCACTTTGATCCGCAATGCACCTAATGCATCATTGACGATGGGTGTTTTATCCGCACCAAAGAAAATAATATCGCCTATTTTTGCTTTCGTTCGTTCAATAATGGTTTTAACGACCTCTTCCGGAATAAATTTCAAAATCGGTGATTGCAAACCATCCGCATTAAATTTGATATACGCTAATCCTTTCGCGCCAAACTGGCCGACATATTGCGTGTAGTCATCTATTTCTTTGCGGCTTAATTCTGCGCCACCCGGTACATGCAACGCTGCAACACGCCCATGCGGGTCATTCGCGGGCCCGGAAAACACTTTAAATTCCACCTGTTTCATCAAATCATTGATATCAATTAATTCCAGTGGAATCCGCAAATCCGGTTTGTCCGAACCAAAACGTGTCATGGCTTCTGCATAACTCATTCGGGGAAACGGATCAGGCAAATCGACATTCAAGATTTCTTTAAACAAGCCACGCATCATTTTTTCCATGATGTGTTGAATTTCTTCTTCATTTAAAAAAGATGTTTCAACATCCAGCTGGGTAAATTCCGGTTGACGATCTGCACGTAAATCTTCATCACGAAAACAACGCACAATTTGATAATAACGATCCATGCCTGCCATCATCAATAATTGTTTAAACACTTGGGGTGATTGGGGTAAGGCAAAAAAATTGCCTGGTTTAGTACGGCTGGGAACTAGATAATCGCGAGCGCCTTCCGGCGTTGCTTTCGTCAAAATGGGGGTTTCAATATCCATGAATCCTGCCTCATCCATATATCGACGAATATAGCGTGTAATCGCGGCACGCGTTTTCATTTTGTTTAGCATTTCAGGACGACGTAAATCCAGATAACGGTATTTTAAACGTGTTTCTTCGCCGATTTCATGATAATCACCAATCTGAAAAGGCGTGGGATCCGCACGATTCAAAATCGTTAACTCTAAGCCATCCACTTCAATTTCACCGGTTTTTAATTCTGTATTGACGGTCCCTTCTGGACGTCTGCGAACGCGCCCTTTCACTTGCACCACATATTCATTACGAACGGACTCTGCCACTCGAAATGCGTCGGCATGCGTGGGTGCAATCACTACTTGAACAATACCTTCACGATCACGTAAATCTAAAAATATCACACCACCATGATCACGCCGCCTGTGTACCCAGCCAACCAACTGTACTTCTTTATCTAAACATTCTGTTGTAACTTGCCCACAATAATGACTACGCATGATTTTGACCTTTCGCTGCTTCTTCTACATTGTTAACGGGTTGTACCACTCCCAGTGAAATCACAAACTTTAATGCCTGATCGACGCTCATATCCAGTTCGATGGCATGTTTACGGGGAATCATCAATAAAAAACCGGAGGTCGGATTGGGTGTTGTTGGCACGTACAGACTCAACATGGGTTCTTCATTAAATTTTTGTGTCACTTGCTGCGTCGCATCACCCGTTTGAAAAGCGATAGTCCACGCACCCGCCCGAGGATATTCGATTAAAAATACTTTACGAAAGGATTGTCCATTGGGGGTAAAAAGGGTTTGCACGATTTGTTTTACACCCATATAAATCGTACGCACAATGGGTATGCGTGCGATTAAACTATCACCCAATTCAACTAATCGACGACCCAAAAAATTAGCGGCAAATAATCCCGTCAAAAAAATGATGAGCAATGTGATAACAACACCAATGCCTGGAATATGAAAACCAATCAGGGCATCGGGTTGGTATTGCTTTGGCAGCAATAACAGGGTGTAACTTAGAATATCCACCAGAAATTTGATTGCCAAAATAGTCACCCAAATAGGGACCCAGACTAACAATCCTGAAATAAAGTAGCGACGAACAGGTGACATAATCTACTCCTCTTTTTTATCGGCAGTGGAGGCCGGTTTATCCGAAGATTCTTTCGAGCTATCCCCTTGAATCGATTTATTTTCTGATGGAGGTTTGCCTTTATTGCGAAAATCGGTCGCATACCAGCCTGTTCCCTTCAATTGAAATCCGGCTGCAGAAACCAGTTTTTGCAAAGCCTCTTTGTTGCATTTTGGGCATTTTTTTAAAGGTTCTTCCGACATCTTTTGCAACGCCTCAAATGGATGCCCACAGGCAGTGCATTGATATTCATAAATTGGCATAGTGACGAACACTCCATCATTTTTTTTGTATTTTAACAGGAATACTCAGAAAGGCGAGGGGATAAAATAGTACCGCTACCCGATTTCATCATCCGAATCCTCCGGCAAAAATCCATTCGTCTGCATTTCCCACAATTTGGCAAATTGGCCACCTGCATTCAGCAAGTCATCCTGGGTACCATCTTCCATAATTTTTCCTTTATGAAAAACAATAATTCTATCCATATCGGTCAGCGTCGATAAACGATGTGCAATTACAATCGTTGTGCGATTTTGCATGAGTGTATGTAAACTTTCCTGGATTAATTTTTCAGTCACCGTATCCAGCGAGGCCGTGGCTTCATCTAAAATTAAAATCGGGGCATTTTTTAAAATGGCACGAGCAATCGCAATGCGTTGACGCTGGCCACCGGATAATTTAATGCCGCGCTCACCCACCATTGAATGATAGCCATCATCGAGTTTTTCAATAAATTCGTGGCAATGCGCCAAGCCTGCCGCTGTCATCACTTCCGCGTCACTCGCCGTTAATCGGCCATAACGAATATTTTCCATCAAACTGCGATGAAATAAAGTCGGATCCTGCGGGATCATCGCAATTTGTTCACGCACCGAATCTTGCGCCACTGTTGCAATGTCCTGCTCATCAATCAAAATACGACCTGATTTGATATCATAAAAACGTAATATTAAATTCACAAATGTCGACTTACCCGATCCTGAAAAACCCACCAACCCCACTCGCTCTCCCGCTCGAATAGTGACATTCAATTCTTGAAAAATGGGACGTTTTTTTTGATATTCAAAAGTGACATTTTCAAACTGGATTTTTCCCCGGATGACTTTCAAATTTTTAGCCTGCGGCACATCAACAATATCGTGTCGTTTGGTAATCAAATTCAGTGCACTGTTGACGCTTCCCCATTCACGCGCAAAGACAGACATTTGAAAACTCACAAACCAAATCCACCCCATTAACCAAAACATTTGCATGCCAATCTGAGTAAAATCACCGATCGTAATATAATGATGCGCCCAATTATATAACAATAAAAAAATCATGCTAAAAACCAGGAATAATCCACTTAATCCCAGTACAAAACGATTGATTTCAATTAACCACATGGCTTTTTTTGCTTTACGAATTTCTTCACGCTGATAATCTTGCAAATAAG
>CAZEEF010000018.1:0-3118 GCA_964511095.1 uncultured Coxiellaceae bacterium
ACTTCTTTTTTCCAGAAAAAATGATTAACTGTTATGAAGAAGATTTTTTCAAAATGGATCTCAACTGTTTAGTGGGCAAAACTATTTTTATGCCCTTAAATCCACCTTACGGTATTCGCATTGGAAATACTCAAAAAAGTGAAGAATTATATAAGAAAATCGCGAACAGAATAAATGAAATTTCACAAATAAGCCGGCAACTATCGGGATTTATTTTATGTCCAGATGAAAATACATGGTCTCATTTTCAGAATACGATTAAAAACAGGAAAACAGAAACGTATCATTTTATGCAGGGAGGTTTGGATATTCGAATTTGTCAATTTAAATGATCCCATTTTTTTATGGGTACTTAAATTCATTTAAAAGTTATGGCAATATCAATAATATAAAATATAGGAAATAATAAAATGAGATTATATCGTAACATTTTTTTATCTATTTTTATGACAGCTTTTCTGTTTTTTGGGCGAGCTTTTGCGGAAAATTCAGTTGATACCGCAATTAAGCTTTCTTCTTTAACTAATCAACATGCCACTTTTAACGATCAGAATAACCGCACTGTTATTTTGCACGGTCTCAATGAAATGAATAAGCAACCGCCTTATTCGCCTGATAGCATTGGATTTGATTTAAAAAGTATTCATTTTATTAAATCATATGGTTTTAATGTAGTCCGATTGGGCGTGTATTGGAATGCCATTGAACCCAAACCCGGTTTTTATGATAAAAATTATCTTCTACGAATCGAACAAACCATTGATCTTTTGAGTCAAAATGGAATTTATACCTTAATTGATTTTCATCAAGATGGTTACAGTGCCAAATATGAGAGTGGGTTAGGCGCGCCTGTTTGGGCAGCACTTTCTTTACCCGATAAAGGCATTAATCCAGGCTTCCCTCTGAATCTGTTGGGCGGCAACTATGGTATTAGTCTTGCGACAGATCAGGATTTTGAATCGTTTTGGCAAAGTAGGGCAGATCCCAGCGGACGTTTTTTGCAACAAAGTTACAACGACATGATCAAAATGGTGTGTCGCTTTTTTTTATATACACCAGGGATAATAGGTTATGAAATTATGAACGAACCTTTTCCGGGAGTGACCTGGTCATTATGTTATAATTCAGATGAACAGTTTAGAATAGGTTGCAATCAATTTGATACAACAGTTCTTTCGCCATTCTATGCAAGTGTTATTTTATCCATTCGATCGGTCGATAAAAAAAGAATAATATTTTATGAACCCAATGTATTTTTTGGCTTCGGCGCACCTACTTTTGTTATTGCGCCGAAAGATACTAATTTAGGGTTCAGTTTTCATAATTATTATAATGATAATCCAGAACAAGCATTTGATTATGCAGTACAACACGTGACAGCTTCTGCCTCTGTACCGTTAATGACTGAGTTTGGAGCGGCTGTCACCAATACAGATCAATTCAACCAAATTGTTGAACTGGCTGATCAATATCAGATGTCCTGGATTGAATGGGCTTACACCAATAATCCATTATATAAGTTTGCCCGTGCGCCAGGTGTACCCAATGATCAGAGAGAACAGGGAATTGTTTATGACGCGACGTTACCATTGAAGGGTAATAATGTTAAATGGGATAGATTATTTGTTTTATCTCGTGTCTATCCACAAATTGTCGCGGGTCATATCCGAAAATATCAATTTATAGCAAAAACTAAATTATTTACATTAACATTCGATGTTAAAAATGCGATGGGAAATAGAATCAGTTCGAATCCATACAGTCAAATTTTTATTCCTGAGTTTATTTATCCGAATGGTTATAAAATACAAATTCAAGGAGCCAGTATTGTGGCCCTATCAGATAAACGGTATCTCATTCTAAAAAATGATAATCGATCGGATACGGTAAATGTCATGCTTTCGCCCCATTAAATGGAACAGATTAATGTATTTTTTTCTCCTAAATGCAATTGAGCGTGAGTGCCCAAGGGTATGGGAAAATTCGTATACCCATGACCAATTCCTTTGACTTGTACAACAGGTATGTTGCAAGTGTTGGCAAATCGTTCCAATACGGGTTGAATCAATGAAGTGCCATCCGGTTCATTTCCTTCCAGAAAATCACCGAATAAAATCGCTGATGCATTTTGAAAAATAGCGGCCTGATGCAAATGTTCAAGCATGCGATCAATGCGATAGCCGCGTTCATTGATTTCTTCCAAAAAGATAATTTTTTGTTTACCGTCTAATTGCCAGACTGTATTTAAGCTGGTTTGCACTAAACTCAGATTACCCCCTGTGATGTGAGCGTCTACCTGTAAATTTTTTTTGGCATGTGCATTAAGCGGTAATGCTGAAAATTCAATTTGTTTCACTTCGCCAAATAAAATGGATTTGATTGCTGCAATGGATTCTGCCGAAAATTTATCGATGGCAAGTGCACCATGAATCACAGGCCATTGCCAGGTTTGCTGTAAATATAAATTTAAAGCAGTGATATCACTCATACCGATAAATAACTTCGGCGTGACAGGCGGTTTTACGACGGATAATGATGGAATTAAACGCATGGAACCATAGCCGCCTCGTGCACAAATCACGGCTTTCGTTTCTGAATTAAGCAATGCATTTTTTAATAATTCAAAACGGGTCGTATCTGTATTCGCGCAGAGTAAATCATCTCCAAACAAATCAGAGGAAACAATGCAATTTAAGCCCCACGAGGTGAGTAATGATTGGATTCCCATTAAATGCTGGTCAGTGCAGCGGGAGGCAGGAGCAATGATTTCGACAGAATCACCGGATTTGAGTTTGATCAGTTTTTTCATATCGGATTCCCTTTTCAGCGCAATAAAACACCAATTTAATTGTATTGAATAAATAATACCCAAAATAAAGGGGTGTCCAATGATATAATAACTCTATGGATAAATGAAACGAATACGGGGTGGGAGCGGCCAGTGCCCACAGGATTGCAGTGATGCATCCTGTGTGTCACGGCTTTTTTCTTAAGGAATAACAGCACGGAATGATTCATCACATAATACCGGATTGAATTCAATAATCTTGTACTCAGCCACGCCCACCCGGCAATAGGGATCTTCTGCCAAAATTTTTTTAAATTCATCCAGTGAAAT
>CAZEEF010000018.1:3218-17604 GCA_964511095.1 uncultured Coxiellaceae bacterium
TTGATTCATCCGGTTTATGCATTTAATCTTTCCTTTATGGATTACTCACCCGCTTATTATTTCACAAAATCGGATTGGACTATTTCACAAAACACGGCTGAAAAAGCCTTAAATAGTGCTCGGGATAATGCGAAAGTCAGCTGGAATAATCCAGAAACCAATGCGCATGGTTATGTGATCCCTTTCAATACGACAGTTCAAAATGGCAGAAAATGCAGACAGTTGAAAATATTCAGCGAAGCGCATGGGTATACGGGAGAATCGGTTTATCCATTTTGTAAAATAAATGGCGAATGGAGGATTGCGAACTAGTAGAACGTTCGGTTAGTTTTGTTCTCACCATTAACAGACGAACGACTGGATTTCAGGATGAAATACGAAGCGCCAAGGATGGCGCGTTTGGAGTGAGGAGGTAATGGTGAGAACAAAACTAACCGAACGTTCTACTCAATTTATTTCAATAATTTTCTCATTCGCGATTCTAAAAATTGTTGTAAACGCTTTTCAACTTTTTCATAAATGTGACGGACTGATTTGCCGGTCAAAATTTCCATGGCTTCGTCTACTGTTTCAATAAGATATATTGAAAATTGATTCTGTTTTGCAGCGAAAACGACTTCTTCGCGCAACATGAGATTTTTAACATTAACAGCTGGAATCAACACGCCCTGTTTTCCTGTAAGACCTTTTGCCTGACAGATATCAAAAAATCCTTCGATTTTTTCATTTAAACCACCGACAGCCTGGACATCACCGTACTGATCAATGGAACCTGTAATTGCAAAACATTGTTTGATCGGCACTTCTGCCAGCGCAGATAATAATGCGCATAATTCGCCGACAGAAGCACTATCCCCATCGGTCCAGCAATAGATTTGTTCGAACGAAATACTGGCGGATAATGAAAACAATTGTTCTGCATTAAAATGACTTGCAAGAAAATTGGCAATGATGAGTCCTGCCTTGGAATGCATGGGCCCAGCCATTTTGATTTCGCGCTGAATATCAATTAAATTTCCTTTACCTGCACGGACTCGCGCCGTGACGCGTGTAGGATGGCCGTAAGAAAAATTACCCACTTTCCTGACAGACAGGCAATTGATTTGACCTGTCACTTTGTTTTCAGTGTCAATAATAATAAAATTACGTTGAATATCCTCATAATATAAATTTCGCGTTCTATCCATTCTGTCATATTGTGCCTGAATCGCTTTTTGCACATGTTCAGCTTCAACGATTTTTTTATTATGATGACCTGCCCAGTAATCGGCTTCCAGTGTTAAATCTTTTATGACATGAAAATAGGTAGATAATTTTTCTATATCTTCTGCTAACCGCGTACTCTGATCGATGATGGCACCGATGGCTGACATATGGAATGTTCTTAATTTTTCTTCATTCACGATGGATGCAATCAATCTTGCATACAGCAAGATATTTTTATGATTCCGTAAAATATGTTCATCAAAATCAACTGGCACTTTGAATAATTTTGTAAAATCCTGATCGTTCTGACATAAATGATAGTAAGTATTTCTGTCGCCAATCAAAATAATTTTAACATTTAATGGGATAGGTTCAGGATCAAGTGAAATCGTTTTAATGGAATTTTCCATTTGCGGATCCGGTTCAATTTTAATTTTTTGCGAATAAATGGCACTTTTTAAAGCTTCCCATGCGTCATGATTTTTTTTAATTAATTTTCGGGATTCAATAATTAAAAAACCTCCATTGGCACGATGCAGTGATCCAGTGCGAATTAAATTAAAATTCGTGACCAACACGCCATCTCTTGTCGTATATTCAACACGTGAAATCAAATTGGAATAATGCGGTGTTTCTTCGAAAATAACGGGCGCGCCTTTTAGTTGACTATTATCGACCATTAAATTAATTTTATATTTGACAAGATCGGGATTATCTAATGGAAAATTTAATAAACCTGTTTTACTGTCTTCGATGAGATAATCACTCGCATTATCAATAAAATGGGATTCCACTTTATCAAGATAGCGAATGACATCATCAAATTTTGCATACTTCTTTTTAATTTTATGGAAAATGGGATCCACCATGGATGTTAATAATTTTATTTTGAGTGATTTTTCTTTTTCATGTCTTTCTTTATAAAGATAAGGAATTTTATGCTCAGATATTTTTTTGATTTTTTTTCGTTTTGCGCGTTTTAGTTTGAAATAAGCATTTATTTTTTTGATACCAATATGATATTCATCACTTTCAAACACGGAAATAATGGTTTGACCGAGTTCTTCGATCAGTGATTTCATGTCTTGTAGCAATATCAAACCTTTTCCAGCAGGCAATTGCAACGCGATGGGTTTTTCCGGTACATCAAAATTATAGATATAACACCAGTCTGGCGGTGTAGGTAATCGATTCACATGATCATTTAATAAAGTCGTAATGAAAGAATGTTTTCCAATGCCGGGCGGTCCCATGGCATAGATGTTGTAACCTTTTTTACTGATGCTAATTCCAAATTTTAATGCATCGAGCGCGCGTTCCTGACCAATGAATCCGTTAATCGGTTTTATTTTTTGAGTCGTTTTAAAATCGAGTTGTGTAATATCCAATGTTAGCCGTAGCGCTGAATAGTGTAATGATTTTATTTTTTTCATAAACACTCCCACTAATACGGCTTGATAATGACTTTTGTGCCTTTCTCTGCGAAATGATAACGAAGCCATTCTGCATCATTCACGCTGATGCGCACACAGCCATGACTTAAATTACCTTCAGCCAAATGATCCGAACCATGCAATCCCTGTCCGCCATTAAAAAACATGCAATAAGGCATCGGCGCACCGCCTTCACCGACAGGATAGAGGCTGGATACACAATCACTGTCGCCTAGCGAAAAAATGCGAAATTCCCCTGTTTTTGTCCGACATGAACGGCCAATATCGTTGCAATAACGTGCACCGGCTGTCGCAAGACCTGCACGAACTAATTTGCCTGATTCCGTATAAGCTCCCCATACATGGGTGTGAGGATTGACGACAATGACTCGTTCGCCTGGTGCAATATTTTTGGGGAGTCGTGATGCATAATTGGGATGGCCGGAGACGTAACGGGGTGAATCATAAAATTCACGCTCGTCAATCTGCCTATCATCCGTGTAACGCTGATAATTGCCCCTATCATTATCTTCATAATAAACAGAATCATTGACAGGTTCGGCATAGTCGGACGGTGAATAATCGTAACCATCGGAATTTGAAGAATTTTCATACTCATAGGCGCAGAGCGAACCGGACAAGAATGTACACGCAAGCGACAAAACAAATACTGTTTTGATGTGCATGACCGCTCCTCAAATTATTGTTGTGATTTATTCCGTATTTATAGGTATATTTTACTCTGAAATAGAATTTAAAATTTTGATGTTATAACTCTTTGAATGTATAAAAAATTTTTTAAGTACACGCTTAATCTTTTTTTATTATTAATGATCATATATAATACAGTTACTATGAGTTATTATATTCAACAAATAAACACTTATTTATCGAAAACGCGCTTTGCGCCCTTTTGCATTGGTTTTTTTGGCATGAGTGGGACTATTGGAAAAAGAAGGGCAAAACGAGCTATTCATTTATTAGAAAAAACGGCCAAAAATGCAGATGCGAGTGATTTTTTAATTTATGCTTTGTCTAATCTAATTTGAATAGCGCAGAAACGTTAAAAAAATTTTTAAATAATCAAAATAATCAATTTAATAACGATGCAACTCGTATAAAACAAAAAATACAAAATCAAAATTTGGATAAAAATATTATTTTTATTACAGCAATGGAAATATTTAATGACTTTTTAAATGTAGTCAATTATCCGAGTCATCTGTTTAAAGATCAATTTAATAGCATTATTTCAAAATTTTCTTTCAGTGAATTACGCAACCCAAATTCAGAGTTAAGCATTGAAATTCTAAAGCTTAAAAAGGCAATGGATCATCGGCTCCGCATAGAAGAAAGTAGTATTAAACTATACAGATAAAAACTTCCTGGATGTATTGTCGATTCTAAAGCGCCACTTTTATTTCGTCACTTTTATCACGCCCGCCACATTATGCGCATTCACACCCGGATCATACATCGCATTCGCAAAAACGGGTGGTATGGTAAATTTGCCTGTATTAATCGCTTTAATACGATAAACAATTTCTTTCACATCGGGCGTCACTGAACCAAAGAAAATAACGCGGTCTTCGCGTGTATCGGCATAATCCATGTTATCTGTTTTCACAGAATCATTCACGACTTCAAATCCACCCGGCAAGAGGTCCACAATCGCAACATTTTCAATAGAACGATCATCGAGCGAACGCACTTGAATATGGACTTCCATTTCACTGCCTAATGTTGCTTGCGTGATGACTTTTCCTTGTGAGTCACGGTACTCACGATCCACTTCCAAATGATTTTTTGCAGCGTGTGTTAATAAGTTTTTATCAAAACCCGATTGTGTTAATTGATAAAAATAGGTTTGTTTGGATGGATTGTTAAAGGTAATTTTTTTAGCGAGTGTATCAATATTCACTCTTGTATAAGTCGTATCTACTGCAGGTAATAATTTTTTCTCATTATTCTGAAGTACTTCGCTTACGGAAAGCGATTGATTATTTGCCGTCTGGAATGACGATGCATAGGCATTTAAAGCGAGGCTCGTATAGCTGGATAAAATCGTATTGATTTCATTGGTATTGGCGGCTGAAATCAACGGTTCAATTAAATCTTTTCCTGATTTTTGTAAATCATCCGGAAAATGTTTTGCCAGTAAATAAAGATATTGTGCGTCACCAATAGCACTATTATAAAAATCAGTGGTTGCAATTGTATTCGAATGCGGTTTGTAATAACGGATGAATCGATTGGCATCTTCCGTATTTTTTAACAACTGATAGGTTGCGGCAAGATAAGCACTGGTAATATCTTCTTTCCAGGCTTGTTTGGAATCTTTGTCCAGATACAATTGTAAATTAGTCAGATAATTGGTGGTGACCAATTCATTTCGCGTCAAAATATAAATGGCATACGCTTGAATACGCGCCTCTTCCAGACTCGATACATCTTGCGATGCAAGATCTTTCAGATAATTAATTCCTGAATGGATGACATCAGCTGAAACAGTATAGCCATGCTCGCGCGCTTCTGTCAGAAAATGCATCGCATAGACTGAAGCAAATGCATTACTGTCATTTTCACCCAAATCAGGCCAATAACTAAACCCACCGCTGGACATTTGACGTTGACTTAATTGTTGTACGGTGGTTTCTATTTTTTGTGTGGCGAGAGTCGAATTATTGATTAATCCGAATTGATTACCCGCTACTACCAATGGGAATGCTTTACTGACTAATTGCTCAGTGCATCCATACGGAAAATTATCCAGATAACGTTCTAATCCTACCAGTAAAATAAGCGGATTGCTGGATAGAGCAGCTTCAACAGTGCGATATTGCGGATAGAGTGTACGCTCGAGTGGCAGTGATTTATCCGGTTCACTGGATGTACCACTGACAACGGTGGTTGAATAACTGTTTGCAGGACGCACACTGAGTGTTGCATGCATTTTACTGGATTTATCGCCTAAACGGGCAACAAAATCAATTTGTGCTGCGCCTAATAAATCTTTAGCACGCATTTTATAGGATACCGTTTTTTCCTGACCTTCATCGATGGTGAGTGTTTGGTTCGAATCACCCAGGATTTCTAATTGAGAGGTGGCGGCGAGTTGAATTTCAATTTTTGCATTTTTACCGGAATTTTTAACATTGTTTGCAATACTGGCTGTTATTTCAAATTCATCATTGGGCGCGACAAACGTGGGGACATTCGGATTAATCACAAAATCACCGCGTATTTCCGATTTTTTTCCAACTGATCCGACCGCATCAGCCGATACGGCCACAGCCATGACATTTAATGTGCCATTGAAATAATCCGGTATGGGATACGTGAGTTGGCGTGCTGTGGTATCGGTATCAATAATGCCGGACCAATACACAACGGGTAAATCCGTTTTACGTTTAAAAGGATTTAGATGACTGCGTAATGCTGCTTCACCTGTATCACCACCCACAGAAGACATTTCTCTGTCCAGAATGAATTTCGGCAAAATCTGATCGACAGTTTGTTCTGTAATCACTTCCAGCGCATGTTTTTGAAAAAAGAATCCGAGTGGATCGGGTGTTTTGTAGTTCGCAACTTGTAAGATGCCTTCATCGACAGCGAATACAATGATTTTGCCGGGTTTATCGCTTTTATATTGTATCGTGAAGGGTTCGCCCGGGCGTGCGAGGGCAGGCGTTGTTAAATCAATTTTAATGGCATGATTTTGATGATTGATAGTAAAAGGCGCGACGCTATAACTTAACGGACTCACAAAAATTTCCGGCGAATCCCAATTGCGAATAAAAGCGACATTCACATAACCATTCCCTTGAAAATCTTTTGGAAGATGAATTTTTTGTAGGGAAGTCGTGGCATCTGTCTTGAACCATTGCGTGGCATAGACTTTATCTCGCTCAATGGTAATCAATCCAGTGCCGGTATAAGGCGCTGTGATTTGTAATTCAATGTCTTCATCTGGCAAATATTCTGCTTTATTTAATTTAATGCTGAGCTCTGCATTTTTAGCGAGTGATAATTGGCTTGCACCAACAACAGTGTATTTGAATTTGCTTAACTCAGTATTATTTTGATCTAAAACACTCACGACAAAATTACCTATTTTATCTGTCGGCAATGAATAAGCAGTCCCGGATGCATTCACAGTAAAAGGTTGTGTATTCAAGACAGTTGTTTGTATCAAAGATTGATATTGAAAAGTTCCATCAGGATTTTTCACGAGTGTTGTCACAGGCTGTAATGCAGCTAATTGAATTTTTAAATTCGGAACAGATTGTTGTGCCAGTTCTGGATTGACGGCAATAAAATTCACGCTGCGTGCTGAATTCTGTTTAATATAACTTAAATCACCATCCGGTTTATATCCCACAAAATAAGCGAGAGGGCTGATCAGCGCTTTTGATTCGGCCGCAACGCTCCGACCGCCTTCTGATTCAAATCCTTCTGTATTCACTGTTAATTCATAAGTGGCTTTGTCGAAACGTTCCAGATTCAAGTCAAATTGTGCCTGGCCATTTTTATCTGTTTTTGTATCGGTGAGTGTATCGGTAAACACTTTGGGTGGTTTATTCGGATCAAACAGTGGATCAACAAAAGTATAGTCAGGATACTCTGCAAATTGAATACGTTGTGGCGATAAGACAATATTACCTGTTATTTTTCGATCGGCCGCAGGCGCGCCATATAAATTCCATAAGCCAATCGTGGCAGACAATCCTTTGGGCGATAGCCAACCTTTCGTTTGCTCGGTGGATAAATGAGAGGTGATACGCAGACGATCGGGCTGAAAATCGCTGACACGGATGCTTGCTGAACCTAATAAATTATTGGGATGATTATCTTTTACAATAAATAAATTAATCGTGTACTGACCCGTCGGTGATGTGACTCCCGTGGGGATATCCAGTGCTAAATAACCTGTGGCGTCCAGACTCAATTTTTTATCTTCAACCGTAGTGCCTTTGGGATCTGTCACAATCACTTCAAGCGGTAAACCGGCTGGTTGCGCTTGTGCATAAGCTTGTTTAATAATCATTCCAATATGCGCTGTGTCTCCGGGCCGATAAATTCCACGATCTGAAAATAAATAGGCACTCAATGTTTGTAATTCGGGATCATTATAAATACCGCCAATATCAAAGCGCGAAAAATTAAGTTGACGATCGGCATTGTTATAAGGAATAAAAGAAACATCATTTCCGAAACTAGCTAAATATACGACTGGTTCGCGTTCATTGCTAAAATCTTTCAACGTCGGAAAGTTCGCACGACCATCCGCGTCAGTTGTACGCGTTAAAATAGGTAAGCCATTTTTTCCTAAAATAGAAACACTGGCTTTGGCAACCGGTTCACCTTTTGTGATGGATTCAACAAATATATCATGCGTACCATCACTGTTATCTTTGACGACCAGGGCTAAATCCGTGATTAAAATCAGACGGGTTGCCTTAATATCCAGGGGTGTTTTTTTGTCAGTATCCCAGCCGATAGCCTGCAGTAAAAATAAACCTTCTGGACCGCCCGTATTGGTTTTGGCAGATAAGTATTTTCCAAGATCCAGCGCGGTATATTGTGCTTTAGCCGGATCAGGATTAAACGATTGAATGTCGGAAAATATTTCACTGATATTGTTTTGATTAAAGCTTTGATTGATAAAATGCGGATTATCGAAATTTCCTTCCGTTTGTGTGATCAATTGATTGACGTTATCAGGTAGCACACGCGCAATGTCAAATTTGACAGCCGGTACACCGCGCACTAACACCGATAATTTTTTTTCACTGCTTAATGCAAGTAATGCGCCTTTATGTAAAAAGCCAATTTCTTTCGGATAGTCCGGTACTTTAATGACTGTCGCATAATCATTCGCAAGCGTAAAATCGCCAAAACTTTTTATGCCTTTATCCAGTTTGATATAAATGAATCGTCCGGGCGGCGCTCCGAGTTGATAACTGTGTAAAGCCGCATAATCGCGATCAGCCGGCACCGGTTGTAAATTAACAGGTGTTGATAATTTTAAAATGGTGTCAGTGACTTCTCCCGGATTTTGCCACGTATAATCTTTTTTCGCCGCTTCTGCAGCCGTTTCCGGATAATCTTGCGGTAATAAATAAACATGCAATCCTTTATTCAGTTCGCGATCGGTTACGCCCAAAGTCGTTTCCAGAATAATCATCTGTTCGGGCTTGTCTTGTTCATTTCGGACAATCGAGGCACTCGCATTGCTCACTTTAAAATAACTCGCCGCATCGGGAAGCATGACTTTTTGGCTGTCTGCTTCTTCGGTGACTGCAGAACCGGTTAACGCTTTAATGTCTTTATCAATCATCAAATTGAGATAACGTGTGGTTTCTGGCAGCGGCAATGATTCAGAATGAAGGTACGCTGTTCGTTTATTTTCATCATAAGTAAACGTTAATTTAAAATGTTGTGCTGTTAAATCAAGATTTGTATGGTTGAGTGATTGTAAAATCAGCGATGTTTTATTTTCAAAACTGGAAGTATCAACGGGATAATTAAAGTTAACCGTCGCGACGGCTTGGCGTATCTCGGGATTGACGGGGTCTTGATACAATTTAAATTCACTTATCTTGGCCTGAAATGGCAATGTACTGAAAGAATAAGTCCATTTTTCCATTTTAATATGGGGCGCAAATATTTTTTTTGCAAAATGAATAGAATAAATTTGTCCGGCTGGCCAGTCGGTTGTCGGGGTAAAGATTAACCGGCTATCGGTTTGCCATACCCATTTTCCGGGCATGCCGGGTTCGAGGCTAATACCCTCCGTGACTTCTTTGCCAATGTTTTTTAACGGAACAACGGATTTTGTTGTAAAATGCCCATTTTGAATACCGAAATCGATCGTCAATACATCCGGAATCAGTGTCTTGGCAACGGGTGTTATTTTAGGCTGTATGATGGAGGCGGTGACAAGCGGCGGATGAGGTAAGTTTTTATACCAGTGATAGCTAAAAATACCAATCAAAAGAAGGACAAACAGGGCTGATGCTGTTTTTAAGGCAAGACGCGGACGTGTGGCTATTTTTTGTTTGAGATGGGTTAACCAGGGCGGACAACTCCAGGAAATTCGGCCAAAAAGGGAAGTAAAAAAAGATCCGATCAATGTGATATACTTTTGCAACATTTAAGTGTGCCCCGTATATATGAATAAGTCTCTCAAGTGGTTTAGCATAGCGATAGTTTCTCTATTTGTCAGCGGGTGGGCCATACTATTTTTCACGGCCCCGACTCTTTGGCAAGATAAAGGGTTTTCTCGTGCTTTTTATGATGAAAATCAGCATTTATTAAGACTGACGTTAAGTCCTGATCAAAAATATCGATTATATGTACCGCTCTCGCAGATTTCGCCGAAAGTCATTGAGGCGACCTTACTGCAAGAAGATCAATATTTTCGTTGGCATAGAGGGGTCAATCCATTTTCTCTTTTGAAAGCCGGCTGGGATACCTATATTCTCAAATCACGACGCGTGGGTGCCTCGACGATTACCATGCAAGTGGCGCGGCTGCGTTTTGGCATACAGTCAAAAACAGGGTCAGGTAAAATTTTACAAATCATTCGTGCATTGCAGCTTGAAATGCATTACAGCAAAAATCAAATTCTGGAAGCGTATTTAAATCTCGCGCCTTATGGCAATAATATTGAAGGTGTCGGCGCTGCCAGTTTGATCTATTTTGGTAAGCCGGTCAAACAACTATCGGTACCGGAAGCGTTGACTTTAGCCGTTATTCCACAAAATCCTGTTTCGCGCACACCGCAGCAAAAAAATTTAAAAATCATTCGTAATAAACTTTTTTCGCGCTGGGTTGCAAAGTACCCGAAAGACAGAGAACAGCAATCGATCATCCACTTGCCGTTGCAAATGCAAACGATTCATCATTTACCTTTTTTGGCGCCGCATTTTGTGAATTCGATATTACGTGATATTCCAGAGAATAAACAAACGATTGTGACGACGCTGGATATTCATTTACAAACATTATTGGAAACGATCACGCATCATTATCTCATTCGCAAAAAAAGTCTGGGTATCTACAATGCAGCAGTTTTGTTGGTGGATACGCGTGATATGAGTGTGAAAGCATTAGTGGGTTCAGCGGATTTTTTTGATAAAAATATTGATGGTCAAATTAATGGAACGGCTATCAAGCGTTCGCCAGGCTCGACGTTAAAACCGTTTATTTATGGTTTGGCAATCGATCAGGGACTCATTCATCCGGATACTGTGCTGAAAGATGTGCCGCACAGTTTTGGGCATTATACCCCCGATAATTTTGATTATGATTTCATGGGACCGATTCATGCCAAAGATGCGTTAGTGTTAAGTCGAAATATTCCTGCTATTTATTTGGCAGACCAGTTAACGCATCCTGATTTATACGAATTATTGCAGCGTGCGCATGTCAGTGATTTGAAATCCGAATCGTATTATGGATTGGCATTGGTGCTGGGCGGCGCGGAAATCAGCATGCAAGAATTAACGAGTCTTTATGCCATGCTAGTGAATGAAGGCATTTGGCAGCCATTGCGTTTTCAGAAAAATCAAACCATCGGCATCAGTGAAAAATTATTCAGTCCGGAAGCGAGTTATCTGGTGCTGGATATGCTGAAAAATACGCCGCGACCGGATGGGAGTGATATGATTTTGCAAAATGCAGTTTCCTGGAAAACAGGGACGTCATCGGGTTATCGTGATGCGTGGTCAATCGGCGTGGTGGGTCCTTATGTGTTGGCTGTGTGGATTGGAAATTTTGATAATACGAGTAATCATGCCCTGGTTGGAAAAAATATGGCTGGACCATTATTTTTTGAATTAATCAATGGAATGCAGCATGAAATGGGACATATTCCATTGCGATTCAACAATCCGAATCAATTGCATTTATCGCACGTTTCAGTGTGTAAAGCATCTGGCATGCTGCCAACGCGTTATTGTCAAGATACCGAATTAACCTGGTTTATTCCGGGGAAATCGCCTATTAAAACCGATACGATTTACCGTGAAGTGGCTATTGATAAAAAAACGGGATTGCGAACATGTCATTTTGATCAAGATACGCAATTCAAAATTTATGAATTCTGGCCTTCGGATTTATTAAAAATTTTTAAAGAAGCTGGCATAGCGCGTCGTGTACCGCCGCCTTATGATGCCAGTTGTTCCTTGATCGGTGAGGGCGGGTTGTCTCCCGAAATCACGTCTCCCAAACTTCAGTTGAATTATATCATGCGCGTTAACGTATCGAATAAAATGACGATTCCTTTTACTGCTGTGACGGATGCGGATGTGAATACAGTCTATTGGTTTATTAATAATGCCTATTTAGGAAAATCAGGACGCGATCAGGCTTATTTATGGGAAGCAAAAGCGGGAAAATATATTGTTCGTGTGGTGGATGATCATGGCAGATCCGATGCGCGTGATGTGGATATAGAGGTAGAAAAATAATTTCAATTATTACAGATTTGTGTTCATTCAAGAATATGCTAACGTAGCATTCTATTCTAAAGATGAGGAGATTCCATTGAACATTTCAACAATCATTGCGACTGTACGAAATGCGTTATGCACTTTGATCATCACATGGCTACCGGCTATCAGTTTTTCTGCTTCATCCATTGCTTATATCACCGATTTTCAGGGACGCGCCCTGGTGTTACATGGATTGAATACATCCAATAATTCTAAATATTATCGGGATGGGATGCCCTGGATTCAGGCATCCGATGTACTGGCTGAAAACAGTAGGCTCGGTACAAATGCCGTACGATTTATTATTTTTTGGGCTTTGGTCGAGCCAGAAAAAGGTGTTTATGACGATCAGTATCTGGCTAATGTATTGACTCGAGTGAGTTGGTACGGCGCATTAGGTATGCATGTTATTTTGGATATGCATCAAGATTTGTATGGGCCCGGTGCCTTCAATGATGGTCCCGAGGATGTGGATGGCGCGCCTCGTTGGGCGACTTATACCGATGGATTATCTGTGAAATCGGTCAGTCCGTGGGGTTTGATGTATTTACAACCTGGCGAAAGGCGTGCCTGGGATAATTTCTGGGGAACCACGGGAAAGCATCCTGAATTGCGAGAGAGCTATGCCGATGCCTGGCAGCATGTCGCCGGTTACTTTGCCAATAATCATGCGGTGATTGGTTATGATCTCATGAATGAACCTTTTGGCGGTACATTGCAAGGTGTTTTCTTTGAACCGACAGCTCTTCTCGGAACGTATCAGGCAGTGATTAATAAAATACGCGAGGTCGATACCACGCACTGGATTTTTGTCGAACCATCTTCTTTTCCAGTCACGCAAGGTTTACCGACCACCTTGCCCAAACCCAATGATCCACGCAATGGTGAACCCCGCATTGTGTATGCACCTCATCTTTATCCACCGACGTTGACGTTGGATAACGGCAAGGCTTCTTATACTAAACTCAATATTCCCGCCGTTAACATCCTATTGAAGACATGGACAGCCTCCAGTGTGATGCTCACCCGATTATGGAAAGCGCCGCTTGCCATAGGTGAACTGGGCGCAATTGATTATACATCCGAAGGCAATCTGAACTATGTCGACAAACTCACAGCGCTGACCGATAACATTGGCGCTAGCTGGTTCTGGTGGTCAAACGATAAAGGCAATACCAGTCCGTATCAGGGTAATAATGTTTTCAATGCACTGGCGGAACATCTATCTTATCCTTATGTACAAGCGGTTGCGGGAACACCTGAAGTGATGCATTTCGATCCCGCGAAAAAACAATTAACGGTCAAGTTTGCCAATAAGGCTGGCGTAACGGGTACGACCGATTTATTCTTGTCGCCTTACGTCTTTACCAAGGGTTATACGCTGACTACAACGGATGCCAAGGGTACCTGGAATGCGAGTTATAACCCAGTGAATCACGTACTTTCCATTACAGCAGATCCGATGGTAGGTGATCATACCTATACGGTGACCGCCTAGGGAAAAGTGAGTTAACTTCATGATTTTATTGATAATTTTCAATATCTGTGTAACAGTTTAGGCGATTTTTGCTGAAAAAATCACGTAACTTTATGATTAATAAAGAATTTTTTCGATTTGAGGGGTTATGCCAGATATTCTTCTTGTGACCAAAACGTTGATCATCTTAACATTAGGCGTTATTTCACCTGGCCCTGATTTTTTCATGATTTTGCGGAATTCATTAGTGTATGGCAGAAAGGCAGGATTTCTTTCTGTGCTCGGGATTACGACGGGTTGTCTGATTTCATTTACGATTTTGATCGTTGGATTGAAATTTTTATTTGCTTTCAAAACCATTCAATGGTTGCTTGGAATCATTTGCGGATGTTATTTAATATATCTCGGCTATAAAAGCGCCACGAGCCAATCACAGCATCATCAAATGCAATTCAAACATAAACAAACTGAACCGTTATATATTTATTTCAAAAATGGATTATTCACGAATCTTCTCAATCCAAAGTTATATACTATTTCAGGCGCCATTCTCACATTCGTTGAACAACAACATCCGAATTATGCAACGAATGTGGCGATTGTGATTGGCAATGCTTTGATTGGTTTTACCTGGTTTAGTTTAACCTGTATTGTCATGAGCCATCCTAAAACGCAGGCAATGTATTTTAAACGCGAAAAATTAATTAATCGTTTGTTAGGAGGCGTATTAATACTGGTTGGTATTCGAATTGTTATGTGGTCTATACAAT
>CAZEEF010000019.1:0-12204 GCA_964511095.1 uncultured Coxiellaceae bacterium
CAACCAAACCCAAACGATCTTTTCTTTCATGCTGATCGAGATTAAATCTCAAACGCGTCGGTCCATCTAATCGAAAATAAGCAGAACGCTTCTGAATCAGATGAATAATTTTGATCGGTTCAACATTCGGTTTTTCATTAAATTCAATTTTGCCACCCTTAGTATTTGCCTCAATTTTTAAAATACCCAACTGTTCTGCTTTTTGTTTCACTTCACTGATCGCAAAAAGATTTTTGGCAGGTTCCGGTAATAAACCAAACCGATCAATCATTTCAACCTGAATATCATCCAATGCCGCTTGTGTTTTTGCATGCGCAATTTTTTTATAAAATTGTAAACGCAAATGCACATCCGATAAATAATGATCCGGAATGAGTGCTGGAATTTGTAAATCAATTTCAGTCCCGCGCGGAACAATATTTTCAAGAATAGGCTCTTTACCCGATTTTAAAGCATCCACAGCGCGCGATAATAAATCCATGTAAAGCGTAAAACCAATCGCTTGCATGTTTCCACTTTGACCTTCACCTAATAACTCGCCAGCCCCACGAATTTCAAGATCATGCGTTGCTAATGTAAATCCAGCGCCCAAATCTTCTAATGACGTAATCGCATCCAATCTTTTTTTCGCATCGGCTGTGATATTTTTAAAGGAAGGCACTAACAAATAAGCATACGCTTGATGATGCGAACGTCCAACCCGACCACGTAATTGGTGTAATTGCGCAAGACCTAATTTATCTGCGCGATTAATGATAATCGTATTCGCAGAAGGCACGTCAATGCCGCTTTCAATAATCGTGCTGCACAATAATAAATTAAAACGACGATGATAAAAATCCGACATGACTTGCTCGAGATCACGCTCACGCATTTGACCGTGCGCAATACCGACACGTGCTTCGGGGATTAATTTTTCAAGATCACGTGCCGTTTTTTCAATGGTAGCGACATCGTTATGTAAAAAATAAGCTTGTCCACCGCGTAAAATTTCACGCAATACCGCTTCCTGAATAATGGCATTTTCATATTCATGCACAAAGGTTTTAATGGATAAACGACGTGCAGGCGGCGTCGCAATAATGGAAAGATCGCGAATGCCTGAAAATGCCATATTTAATGTGCGTGGAATCGGTGTTGCCGTCAGCGTTAAAATGTCTGCATTCACACGCATGGCTTTCAATCGTTCTTTTTGTTGCACACCAAACCGATGTTCTTCATCCACCACAACTAATCCCAATGATTTAAATTTAATAGCTTCCTGTAATAATTTGTGCGTGCCGATGATGATATCAATTTTTCCCTGTTCCAATCGTTCAATGGCCTGTTTCTGTTCTTTGACGGATTTAAAGCGTGAAATCACTTCCACTTGAATAGGCCAATCCGCAAATCGATCCTGAAAATTTTGATAATGTTGTTCTGCAAGCAGGGTAGTGGGAACGAGTATGGCGACCTGTTTATTATTTTGTACTGCAATAAAGGAAGCACGCATGGCGACTTCTGTTTTACCGAAACCCACATCACCGCACACCAGTCTATCCATGGGTTTTTCAGAGCGCATGTCTTGAATAACCTGTTCAATGGCTTGCAATTGATCCGGCGTTTCTTCAAAGGGAAATGCAGCGGCAAAAGCAGCATATTGACCATCCAATTCTTTGCATGCCATCCCTAATGATGCTTCGCGTTTTGCATAAATTTCCAATAAGTCTGCTGCCACATCCCGCACTTGTTCGGCAGCTTTGCGTTTTGCTCGCGACCATTGTTCTGTTCCCAATTTATGTAAAGGCGCATGCTCGGGTTCCGTGCCGCTATAACGATTAATTAAATGTAATGAAGAAACGGGCACATATAATTTATCGCTGCCCGCATATTCAATGCATAAAAATTCGGTGAGTTGTTCACCGACATTCAAAGCTTGTAAACCCAGATAACGTCCGACACCATGATCGATGTGAACAATGGGCGCGCCAATTTGCAATTCAGAAAGATCTTTCACCATGGCATCGATCGTTTGAGGGGTTTCTTTGCGTCGACGTCGTTGCATGACACGCATGCCGAATAATTGCGTTTCTGCAATCAGTGCGATGCGCGGATCCGTTAAATTTAATCCTTGATCAATGGCGGCCACAAGAATGCCATGTGCTGTTGTATCATTTAAAAAAGTATTCCATGAATCCATTTCTTTTGGGCGTAATTGAATGGTATTAAATAATTGCAATAACACTTCGCGCCGTCCCGTCGTTTCCGCACAAAATAATACACGACCTGAATAATTCGCCAGAAATTTTTGTAAGTTCTGCAACGGCGTCGCTGCTTTATGATCTACCGTTAAATTTAACGGTTCTTCCACAGAAAATATAAAATCAGCGGAATCCGTTTCTGTGGCTGTCCCAGTCACTACCCGAATATTTTTGTATTGATGAATGTGATAAAAAATATCTTGTGTTGGCACAAAAATGTGTTGTGGCGGTAACAGCGGACGGCGGATGTCATGTGATCGTTGTTCATAACGCACCTGAATTTCCTGCCAGAAATCTTCCGCTTTTTTGTGGGCATCATGGATCGTAATAATTAATGCATCTTCTGGCAAATAATCAAAAAAAGTCGCGGTTTTTTCAAAAAATAAAGGTAAATAATATTCGATCCCCGGCGTACAAATACCGTCGCTGATGTCTTGATACAGGGGACTGTTTAATGGATTACCGCCGAATTGACTTCGCCATTGTTGACGAAACAGTTCGATCGCGGCATCGGTTAATGGAAATTCTTTGGCGGGCAATAATTCAATTTTTTCGACTTGTTCTAATGTGCGTTGTGTGTCAGTTGAAAATGTTCGGATAGAATCAATTTCATCATCAAATAAATCAATACGAAACGGCAATCTACTTCCCATCGGAAAAATATCAATGATGGAACCGCGTACTGCAAATTCGCCATGTTCTCTCACTTGATTCACCGAGCGATAGCCCGCTTTTTCCAAACGTAAACGGGTGGCTTCAATGGGCAGTTTATCTTTTTGCTGTAATAAAAAAACTTGCGCCGCTAGATAATCGTTGGGACAGAGTCGATTCATTAAAGTGGTAATCGGTATGATAATCGCAGCGTGTTCCAAGTTGCCAATTCTGTAAAGCGTCGATAAGCGCTCAGAAATAATATCTTGATGCGGTGAAAAATAATCATAAGGCAACGTTTCCCAATCGGGAAAATGTAAAACGGGCGTATCTTGCTGAAAAAATTTCAATTCATATTCGAGCCGATGCGCTGTCAATGTATCCGGCGTAATTATGACAACGCTTTTTTGATACTGCTTAATGGCACGACTGAGCGCCAGGCTTAAACTTGCACCAGGTAAATGGGTCCAGTGGAGGCGTTGGCCTGATTTTATCGGTAACGGGGGCTGTAAAGGATTGGCAATTGGCATAGTGGCTGATGGCTTATTTTTTAAAAAAAGAGGGCTATTCTAGAGCCTGATCTGGGTGAAGTATATATATCCAACTCAATATGAACAAAAATAATGCAAATATGGCTGATATTTGTTATTATTACCGCCTAAAAAATTGATTAAGTCCAAATAATATTCCAAGAAAAGGGGTGGTAAGTGCCGAATTTTAAAAGAGTTTTGCATGATCTTATAAAAGCTGGAGAAGGTTATCCGTTACCTCAATCACAAGTTGAAGCGGTTTCAGGTAGCTATAATACAGTTAATTTTGTTGAGACAGATCAATTGGGCGGTAAACCTGTTACAAAACTGGCTCTTTCAACTCCTAAAGCAGAAAATAAACAAGAACAGACTACTATACTCAATGTTCAAAAGCTTTTAGTCGAACTCGGCGTTGATATGCAATTTATCCAAGCATTACTCTATTTTAATGCAGAGGGTAGAAAAATCTCTTTCCGAGCCGAAGAAGGATCGTTATCAAACTATATTGCTCGAAATAAAAATAAATTAACACGACATCAGATAAAAGTGATTATGGGCCAATTATTATTAGCCGTTCGTGCATTGCATGAAAAAAATCTGGTTCATCGGGATCTTTGTGCAGGCAATGTTTTGGGTGGATTTCCGTTTCTCCAGATTTGTGATTTAGATACGGCGGCTCGTGTTCACCCCGATGGGACACTGATAGATAAAGTCAATTGTAAAATGATGGGTGGGACCAATCCTTCTCCCGAAATACTCAAGTTGATGGTCGAGGGATACGATATTTATTTATTGTCAGTCAAGAATTTGAGTGATGTGACGACTGACGTTTTGTTGCATGCAGAAAAACAGAATAGGCCTATCATCATTCGTGACGAAAATTTAAAAAATTTTTATATCTATGGACGAAAAAACGGAAAATGGGAAAAGACTTGGCTCATGTTGAAACCGGAACATGTTCGTGAACGCCATTTTTTGGATAGTTTACCCTTTAGCGTCGGTCACCTTCTTAAAGAAGATCCATTATTTAAGAACGACAGGTATCTTTTACTCACTTTATTGAAAATGGGTGATGATAGAAAGCCAGAGCACTGGTGGTTACCCAATCCAGAAAACAATAAAAGTTATAAAAATTTAAATTTTAAGGCAGCGGATTGTTATGCGCTGGGTGCGATATTTGCTGAGCTAATGGAAAATGCAGCTGAAAAATTGACACCGGCAGAAGGCTTTTCACTTAACTGGTTATCACTGGGTCGAACTTCACCCGATATGCGAAGTTCAGCAGAGCGTGCTTGTGAACATCCGTTTTTTGGCGATACGATAGCTGAACGAAAAGCTTTTTTTAATGGATTGAGACAACGTCAATCACCGCTTGAATTTATTGGGCAGTATCGTGCCCGATCGTTTCAGCCGGGTGATCATTTTTTATTATTGGATAAAAAGATACAAGAAATCGTTGCATTGGCACAACAGCTCGATTCTCAATTAGATTATTTTAAATTTATGACTGACACATTTATTACAGACATAGCGCGCGATGAAAAATCACTTGATTCAATTGATACGATAGCGATTAATTTGAGTGCTTCTCTCGACAGTCTGAAAAAAACGAAAGCTGCGCTCGATATTGAAATTTACAAAGCACTAAAAGAATGTGATGTAACGCGTTATGCCCGTTTGTTAAGTGTTTTAAAGCAAGCGGCTGAAGACGAAGTATTAGACTATTTTAGAATATTTGATCCCAAATACAATTCTCTTATAACGATTATTGATGCCATTAAACAAAATAATGATAAATTAGTCGCTAATCATTGGTTTTATTTAAATCCGAGATTAAAAAATACGATGGCGCAATTTTTAGAAGGTGATCGATTGATTGATATTCTTGACGAGCAAGATGCTGCAGGAGAGTATCATCATGCACTGATAGTATTTCGGCAAGCCATTTCCAATACAAATGATCGGCATGTAAAATCAATAGCAGAGAACATATTTTCTCTTCTCGAGCGGAAAAAATATTATAATTTGACTTATGATCAATTCCCACTGTTAGCAGAATTAGCTCATCGTATTGCGATCAGCTTAAACGATCCATCCAATGTCAAAAATATTGAGCGTTTGAAAGAAATTGCAAAAATCATGCCGATTTTTTCATTCACGCTGAGTACGCATATAGCCAAGGTTTTGTCCGAAGGTATGATGGTGGCTTGGAAGGACAAACAACGTTTACGTTTATCGTCGAACTGGTTATTCACTCATCCTCAGCCATTTATTACGATGACTAACGAAGGACTCCGATACTCCGTTCCAGAACAAAAAGGTCCAAAACCATCTTGATTTTTATTAAATATCACACGCGAAATGCTTCTGGAGAAACTTATGCCTGATGTAAAAGCACGATTAAACGAACTGATTGAAATGGCAGAGGCTGAATTGACTCCTCTACCGGGTATTCAATCTGTTTCAGGTACGATAAATACAACCCGTTTTTTCAACACAACCAAACTGCATGGTCATAACACGGCGCTGGCTGTTACGACCCGAATAGATGAAAGTGAAAACACTGAAAAAGAAAATAAAGTCATCCTTGAGACTCAAAAAGTATTGGTAGATGCAGGAGTCGATATGAAATTTATACAGAATTTTCTTTATTTCGATGAGAAAGGTAAAAAAATATCTTTACGTGCTTTCCATGGATCGTTAGGAGCTTATCTTGATTCAATTCAGTATCATTTATCACGTGATGACATTAAAGTCATCATGGGCCAGTTATTATTAGGTCTTAGAGCGCTACATACAAATAATCTGGTTCATCGTGATGTGAGTGCAGACAATACGCTGGCAACAACAAATGCCTTTCACGAAATGTTTCTACAATATTGTGATTTGGATACTGTGAAGACGGTCAACCCAAATGGTACAGTGAAAGGCGATTATGATTTGGAAGGAGGAACCAAGTCCTCTCCTGAACTCAGAGCATTGATGACCCGAGGATATGATTTGACTTTATGGTCATATCCTGGAAAGCCCACAATAACCAAAGAAAATACGCGCGAAGCGGAAGAAAACGATATGCCTATTTTGTTACGTAAGACGAAGGATGGTAGCGTTAACTATTTTATTTATGGCCGTTTAACTGACAAAAAAACCAAGCAAGCGTTTTGGGGCTGGGAGAAACTTGTTAATCTTTCAGAGGGTGAACAGGATATTTTGAAAAGATTGCCATTTAATGATGAGAAACCTGTTGATCGTGAGAGTGAATTATTCCGTGGGGGTCACTTATATAACATATTACAAAAAGGACATAACAAAAAAAGCCATTGGAGTTGGGTGGGCGAAGAAAAAGATTATAGTGCGTATGAAAAAATTGATCTGAAGGCAGCAGATTGCTATGCGCTTGGCAAAGTCTTTGAAGAATTAATCGACTGTGCACTTCCAGGCAGTTTTTCCGAAGCAGAACGCAAAAATTTGTTATCACTCTGTAAAGCTTCACCTGAAGATCGTGCAACAGCCCTATCGGCTTGTGATGATCCATTTTTTGGTGCGACGCAGCAGGAGCGATTGGCGTTTTTTGAATCATTACAAACACTGCAATCGCCTTATGAATATATAGGCCCTTGGCGCGCACGCGCTTTTGAAGCGAATAATCGTTTTTTATTATTTCGAGACGATTTACAGCGGGTGATTGCATTGGCACAAACATTTATGAGTCAGTGTGACTATTTTGATTTTGACAATGATATTTTAAAAGAGAAGAATGCGGGGATGATAAAATATTCATTGGCCAGTTTGAAAAATACGATAACCGCATTGAATGAGGAAATGGCCACTTTTACTCCCGCTTGTCAATTTTATCCGAAATTAACTGAATTTAAAAAAGCAGCGAACGATCAATATGCTGACATTGAAAAACGATTTATTCCGAAACAGAAAAATTATATCAAAGAATTTGATGCTGCCATGGATTGGTTAGAAAAAATAGTGAATGATGTCTATCAAAAATATTATTACAAACCTTTTTTAAAAAATATGTTAAAAGAGATACGAGCTGCAGCCAGCTCAAATTCATTGGCGGAACAGGATCTCCCGCTGTTAATAGAGTTGGCTTACGGTGTTGTGATCACATCACAAAATTCAGGCGGCAATGAAAATATTAAACGTTTGAACGAAATTGCAAAGAGCATGGCAGCACTTTTTCCTGCGCTCAGTGCACAATTGCTTGAGCATCTGAAAAAAGAACCAACGTTGTCTGGGGTCTGGATATTTGCGAAAAGAGGGTTAACTACCGCAATCGCCGCACAAAAGCAAAAACAAACGAGTTTGGAATATAAAACGCCCGCGCCCTAAAAATCTGTTTAAGGTATAATAAAAAAAACAAATCGGGATTGAAGTCTATGGATTATGAATATGCCATTGATAACAATGGCAAACCTTATCTCAAAGTCAGGCTGACAGATTATGCCTTGATGTTAAATCCCTTATTAAATAAGGGGATGGCATTTACTGCCGAAGAAAGAGAACGGTTTAATTTATGGGGTGTGTTGCCGCCTGGACAAATTGATATCACCATTCAGCGCAAACGGTCTTATGAAGCCTGCCAGAGTAAGAGTTCGGATGTCGAGAAATATATTTATCTGCGTGATCTGCAAGATTCCAATGAAACCCTTTTTTATAATTTGTTGTATGAACAGATCGAAGAATTAATGCCCATTGTTTATACACCGACAGTAGGGCTCGGTTGTCAGCGTTATAGCCATATTTATCGAAGACCACGCGGTGTTTTTATTTCCTATCCCAATCGATCGCATATTGATAAAATTCTTGCCAATCCCCGTTTTAATTATGTCAAAGTGATCGTTGTGTCAGATGGCGAGCGAATTCTGGGTTTGGGCGATCAAGGTGCAGGCGGGATGGGTATTCCAATTGGGAAATTAGCACTGTATACGGCTTGTGCGGGAATTCATCCGGGATTTACGTTGCCTGTTTTATTGGATAGCGGCACGAATAATGCCGAATTGCAGGCAGATCCATTGTATATTGGTTGGCAACATGAGCGCATTCGTGGACAGGAATACGCTGATTTTGTCGAACTGTTTATCACGGCTGTCAAAAAACGCTTCCCGCATATTTTATTGCAGTGGGAAGACTTCGCGCAACAGAATGCGAATCCGTTACTCGAGCGTTATCGCGATCAATTATGCACATTTAATGATGATATTCAGGGAACCGCAGCGGTGGCAGCGGGTGCGTTATTTGCTGCGATTCATGTCACAAAAAGTGATTTGCGTGATCAACGTTTTGCTGTATTAGGTGCAGGTTCTGCGGGGTGTGGGATCAGTTCATTACTGAAGCAAGCGATGATTGAAAAAGGCATGAGTGAGTCTGATGCGTGTCGTCGATTTTTTCTGATCGACAAAGATGGATTGTTACTGGAGGATAATAAGCATTTATTAGCCTTTCAGAAACCTTTCGCTCAAACGAAAAATAATCTGTCATCCTGGCGCTTAAACAATTCCCATTCGATTACATTGGACGATGTGATTCACAACGCACATCCGACAGTCTTGATTGGCGTGTCGGGACAGGCAGGCGAATTTAGTGAAAACAGGATTCGGGCGATGGCAAACTATGTCGAACGTCCGATTATTTTTCCCTTATCGAATCCAACCTCGCGCAGTGAAGCCAATCCGTCTGATTTGCTGAAATGGACGGAAGATCGTGCCATTATCGGTACAGGCAGTCCGTTTGGAAATGTTCTGAAATCCGGAAAAATGCGGCGGGTTGATCAAACCAATAATTGCTATATTTTTCCCGGAATGGGGTTGGGTTTGATTGCGGTTAAGGCAAAAACAGTGACCGATACTCTATTCATGCATGCAGCGAAAGCATTGGCGGAATGTTCGCCTGTTCACTATAATCCGGAAGATAATCTCTTGCCGCCACTCAGCCAGATTCGTCAGGTTTCATTGAAAGTTGCAGTGGCTGTGGCGAGAGAAGCAATCCATTCGGGTCTAGCCCGTTTTACGCCGCCGGGTGATTTGGAGCAATATTTGCAAAATTATATGTGGAAACCAGAATATTTACCTTATGAAAATCTTTAAAAAGTGTGGGGGATAATGTGATGCGTAAATGGTATTTAGTGTTATTCACTTTGTTTTTGACGATGCCTGCCTTTAGCGCAACCAATGTAGAAGCGTTATTGAATACTGTCACATTGCGTTTAAATGCAGAGCAATGGGTCACGACGAAAACCGCGTTAGTGACGATTGGAATTAATGTATCCGTCAGTGATAATGATTTAGGGAAAGCACAAAGTCGTATCATGGATAAATTAAATCAATTAAATAAAACAGATTGGCATATTCTGACATTTGATCGCAGCCAGGATCAATCCGGTTTGGAAAAAGTACAAGCTTCTGCGCAAGCGCGATTACCCGATAATGCATTGGCCGGTTTGCGTGACAAGGCAAAAGAAATCAGTAAACCCGGCGAAACATTTACATTAGATAACGTTCAGTTTGTTCCGACGGAAGAGGAAGTGCGTAGTGCAAATGCTGTATTGCGCAATACAATTTATCAACAGGCAAAAACAGAATTGGATCAATTGAATAAACTGTATCCGGATCAAAAATATTATATTCATCAAATTAATTTTATCAGTGATGTAACGCCCGCCCCCATGCAAGCCAGAATGAATGCAATGAGCACAGCAGCGATGGGATCAAATGCGGCACTGGATGTGGGTGATAAATTAAGAATTTCTGCCATCGTGACTTTATCTGCTGCACCGAATGCAGATGTGGTCAAATTGATACATAATTGATTCGCTCGTCAAGTGTGATACGACGAGGGTGAGGAAAAAATTGAGATGATTCCTGTTTTTTATTTGCTGCTTGCCATCCTATTTGAAGTCGCAGGCACGACCTCCATGAAATTAGCGAATGGTTTTTCCAAACCGCTTCCTTCAGCGATGATTTTTGTTTTTTATGCATTATCATTTGTCTGTTTGACGCGTTCTTTTAAACGACTTGAAATCAGTGTGGCGTATGCCATCTGGGCAGGATTGGGCACTTCTTTAATTGCAACCATTGGATTTTTTTATTTCCATGAACCGATGACCGCTCTTAAAATAGGTGCATTATCATTGATTGTTGTCGGTGTAGCGGGTTTAAATTTAGGATAATTATGCATAGCTGGTGGTATTTAATCACGGGAATTTTATTTGGCGTATTGGGAACGATTTCGATGAAATTGTCTCACGGTTTAAAAAAATGGAAGCCCACTTTTTCGTTAATTATTTTTTATCTGATTTCATTTGTTGCGCTGACGTTGGCAGTTCGCGGAATGGATGTCAGCATGGTTTATGCCATCTGGTCGGGAATCGGCACGATTTTAATTGCAATCATTGGGACATTGATTTTTGAAGAATCCATGTCACTCATTAAAATAATGTCGATTATGTGTATTGTCATTGGTGTGATGGGGATACATTTGACGAATGCCATTCATTAATCCTGTTTCTTGGTTATCTCCGATTATTGCGCATCGTGGCGCAAGTGCTCTGACGCCTGAAAATACTTTAATTGCTTTTCAGAAAGCCAATGAAATTGGCGCGAAGTGGGTTGAATTTGATGTGATGTTGGCTGCTTGTGGCGAAGCGGTTGTGATTCATGATGAAACATTGGATCGCACGACGAATGGTCATGGGCCTGTGCGTGATTATCCTTATTCGTATTTAAAAACATTGGATGCAGGTAGTTGGTTTAATCCGATTTTTTCAGGCGAAAAAATTCCAACATTGGCTGAAGTGATCGAGACATTGCACCGTTTTAATTTGGCTGCAAACATCGAAATTAAACCGGCCCCGGGTTATGAAGAAGAAACGGTGAAAAAAGTATTGGATGTTTTGAAACATTTCTGGCGAAAAGAAATGAAGCCGCCGCTTATTTCCAGTTTTTCCAGGATTGTGTTGGACTCTGTGAGAAAATATTCCGAAACACATCTTTTGGCGTATTTAATCAATGAATGGGATCCGGATTGGAAAAAATCCTGCGATGAATTAAATTGCGTATCCGTCGATATCAATCATCGGATTTTAAATCAAGCGCGAGTCAATGAGATCAAATCAGCAAATCATTTATTACTGTCCTACACAGTGGATGATCCCGTGATTGCGCAGCAATTGTTTGATTGGGGAGTGGATGCGGTTTTTAGTAATTGTCCGGTGGGGATGGGTGGTTATTTAAAATCGAATTCTCGATAATGTCGAACATGGACGATATAAATCGTTTCTGCATGAACACGATAACGTATTATATAGCCACCTGCGCCGAATCGAGTGAATAAATCCCGATATTGCACCAAATCTTTAACAGGTTTTCCTATTGAAGGTGTTTTAATTAAACACTGAGTAGCTTCTTTAATGGCTTGAGCGGCTTTTTTAGCTGCTGTAGCATTTTCTTTCGTGATAAATTCTCTCAGCCTGACTACGTCATTCACCGCACTTTCTAACCAAATTATTTCTCGCATGGTGGTTTATCACCTTCTTCATCTGTTCCCCAAGTATCAAGCCACTGATTAACGGCTTGATGACTAACGACTTTACCTTGTTCGGCTTCTTGCCAACGAGCCAGTGTTTCCTGATTCAATTGTTCATAATATTCTTCCTGTTCAAGATAACGGGTGATAGCTTCTTTCATTAACCAATGTGGAGAACGATGCTTGATCTCACTTAGACGCACCAAGCGATCTTTAATTTGGGGATCAAGCTTGACGACTTTTGG
>CAZEEF010000019.1:12304-14994 GCA_964511095.1 uncultured Coxiellaceae bacterium
TTTTATTTATCAAAACGATCAATCCGTCCCGGAAATAAATAGATAATCGGCGGAATCACCAAAACGATAAAAGCCAATTTGGTATTCCAATAAGCGAGTAAACACGAGGCGATATAAAATAAAGGTCCGACAGCAATGCGTCTCAAAATAGCATCTCGCATGGCGGGTGTGTAGATATCTTTATTTAATTGATGTTTATGTGCGCTTTCTGCTGTGATGCATTGACCGATACTGGTGATGATGAGATTAATGGCGAATATCACAATACTCAATGGATCGTGAGGAAAATTGGCAACGACATACGCCGAAAATGGCACGACACACACAATCATTAAATAAAAAACATTGGCCCAAAGATAAGGTCTATTGACACGTTCAAGTAATCCCAATTGAAAAGTCATGGCAATCCATAACGTACCGAGCACGATAAAACTACCGATATAAATAAAAAATTTTAATAGTTCAATATGGAGAAGCGTATCCCATAAACTATTTTCTAACAGTTCATGGGGCAAATGTAAATCGAATGCCAAAATCGTCATGGCAATGGCAAATACACCATCGGTTAAAGCTTCCATTCGTGATACTTTTAAAATGTGTGTTCCACTCATGATAGCAATACCTTTTAATTATCATCCGAATGCATCAAATCCAATTGTTTAATCGTCGCCTCATAACCAATTTGCACTAATTTATCCGCTTCTTTCAGATTGGATTGCAGTAAGCGGAATTTATTTAAATCCAAGCCCACCATCACATTCGCGGCTAAACCATTTTTGATCGCTTTTAATAGCGAGCCCATCAATATCCCATGCATGAATGTATCGACAAAACGCGGAAAATGATAGTTTTCGAGTGTAAACCCCAGTTTGGCCAGTAATGCCTGTTTAAACGTTAAAATAGGGGGAAATTGGTATTTGTGCCGATCGATTGTAAAACTATTTAAATCAATCGCAATAATTTTAGCTTTTTTCCCCAAAAAATCACGCGCAACATCCACCGGTAAATTATTGAGTAAACCACCATCCAAATGCAGTTCATTATTGATCACCATCGGTGGAATAATGCCTGGAATCGATGAGCTAGCACGCGTTTTTTGCCATAACAATCCTTGACGATGAATTTCTTCAGTATGATTGGCGAGATTGCAGGAAATACAAAAAAACGGCAGCCATAAATTTTCAATTTTATTATTTTCGAAAACATCCATGAGTGAGAGCGTAAAATTTTTTGCATTGAAAAGGGAAATGATTGGCCAGGTCAAACTGCGCCAGGAAACGGATTTTGCCGATCCGGCAATCACTTTATGAAATCGTTCATAAGCGTCGTCATACGATTCGTGTATGGCGTAACAGCCTGCGACGATAGCCCCGACACTCGTGCCGCCTATCATGTCGATAGGAATTTTTCTTTCGCGTAATGCTTTGATGGCACCGAGGTGTGCCCAACCGCGTGTGCCGCCACCACTTAATATGACAGCGATCGCTTTGCCGCGAATAAAACGCAATAAACGTAAATAATCTTTATTCACATTCATTCTGACGTGATGATATGTATCGAAATGCATTTCGGCGAGCCAGTTGGCTGTGTTCTTTGGGAAAGTACTATTTTTATTGTGTAATAAAATCAGCGCTGCTTCCGGTCTGTAATGAATGCGTTGTGTCCGAAATCGGTCAACAAGCCATTTGTCAACGTGCGGCGTTTGATGACTATAAGCGGTGATATAAATAATATGGGCTTTGCGTAAAGCAACTTTTGCAAGTGGTGTATCACACGATTTAAGTACATATAAAAATTTATGTAATTTTTTTTTGTTTTTCTCAACAGCCATTATTTTTTCTTTGAGCGCTTCTGATGATATTTTATGAAATTCGGGATCATAATCGGAGATTAAAGTCACACTGGGATAATTTTCTAAATGGCCACGCAATTTTTCTTGAAAATCATCCAGAGAAATATTTTTATTGGCAGGTACAATCACCAGATGACGGTTCACTTTTTCGGACGAAAGCAATTGAATAATACTGCGTGAACGTTTAATGACTGGATCGATGGCTGCAAATAACATGGCAGGATATTGATGCGCGATTTCAATAAATTGTTTACTGGATAATCGATATAAGGTCGATTCTTCGACGGCTTTAATCGTGAGTGCACGCGGTTCAGCTGTCAGGGCACCTGATTCACCGATGGCTTCGCCGGATTCGATATAGCCAATGACGCGTGTTTCACCCGCTGCATTGGTGATAGCAGCTGATAATTTGCCATGGGTCATGACATAAATATATTCAGATGAATCACCTTGATAAAATAATGTTTCGTGTGGTTTTAATTCCAGTTTAGTAAATTTGGGAAGTGTTGCCTGAATCCCTTCGTCGTTCAGAGCAGAAAAAATTTTATTCTGTTTTAGTGCATTGACTAAGTCTTCTTCCATGCTGGAATCCATTCCTTAGATACATTGCTATCACCTAATTAATATGATACATGATATTATTCTACGATGGTGTAAATTAATTGATAAGGAAAATAAGTATGGCATTTAATTGGGTCGATTATGTTCTTATAGCTGTATTTTTTATTTCTATTTTAGGTGGACTTGTTCGTGGGGGTATCAGGGAGATAGTGTCGTTAGGTACCTGGATTGCCGCATTTATTATTGCAGGATTATTTGCCAAACCATTGGCCCTGAC
>CAZEEF010000019.1:15094-17049 GCA_964511095.1 uncultured Coxiellaceae bacterium
GGTTATTTAATCGATCTTCTCATCGTTTTTATCGTACAGTTATCGCCGATTTCGGAACAAACGTATTGGACAAATTCCTCCTTGGTTAAATCATTTCAACCAGCCGTTGAGTGGTTAGGCAATAAAATACAACCGGGGATTGAATCGTTAAAATCGCGGGTTGGGCAGACGCTGGAAAATATTACATCCGGTGCGCAAAATTCGTTGGGTAATCAGTAATTATTTTTTTAAAACAGCCGGATCAAATGTAAACTAAGGGAAAGAAAATGTCTCATGGCAGTAATTTAATAAAATTAATTAAGCAAATCGCTATTGCAAATTCTTCTGCACAGGCAGGGGAACTGGTGAAAGCAGCAGGCGCATTCAGGCGCTATCTTCATGAGATTATGCCAGTCTGTGCCCAATTTGCTAAAGAGCATGATTTCGAAATAAGTTCGGACGATACCCTGGATGGGCGGGATGAATCGGGATTAACTCCCCTGATGTGGGCAGCCAAATTGGGACTGACGTATGTCATGGAGGCATTGCTGAGTAAGGATTTGCTTGTAGGACGGGCAAAACTGGATAGTGTAGATCATGCAGGAATGACGGCGGCACATCATGCTGCATTAAGTGGAAATGAACGTGCCATGAGAGTGTTATGTTCCACTGAGGAAGGCAGACAGACATTGACAAAAGGTGACAATATGACCGGTGCCAATCCTCTCTTTCTCGCTGCAGCTGCTGGAAAAACAAATGTAGTGACTTATCTGGTTCAAGAACAAAAAATGTCTGTTTCTGAAAGGCTTTGTATACCAGCAAAGGATGAAATTTTTCCAGAAAAACCTTATTTATCTTACGGAGAATCAGCCAAACTTCCGATCGTACACTGGATGTTATATCGGCAATTACTACAAAAAAAATACCCTCAACTGGATGAAGTGACTGAAGACGAATTGTTTTCTTGTTTAGGCGCAGTGCATCAATTGGGAGCATTGTTGGATATCAAGGCGCACTTCAATAGCAATTATTATCCTTTTACGGATGTTTCAGCATTGCGTCTTGCCATTGCAAGTGGATTGCCAAAGATCGTTGAATTTTTGGGCAAAAGAATATCAGATGAAAGGGCATTTTGTTATGCATTTGGAATGAGTAATCGATGTTTTTCTATAAAACAATTTACATCGGATGAATCTCTTAAACTATTTGAAGCATTATTAAATGAAACAACGTTACTATCATGTGATTCAGATATTCTGGATAAACAGCTGACTGACATTATTGAAAATACAGATCATGCTCGCATCATATTACGATCAACCAGGTTGCACGAACTGAATTTGACCGGATTTTTTGCCCATAGAATTTTTCTCAAGGCTGCAAAACTGGATATTCCCAAAAGATCCATGCAAATTTGTTATGAAGAAAAACGGGTTACACAAGCTATGGTAGATGAAGTATTTATTTCCAGGGGCACTTCTCACCGATTTATGAAAGTTGATATGCTGGCGTATCTTATACAGAATACGCCCCGCCCCAGTGAATTGGCTCAACGAGCTGTTATAAAATATTTAATTGATGAGCCTGATAATGGTCTTCGCTTGTATGATGATAGCCATAATTTTGATTTTAAATGCGTCAAAAAATTAATGGAACTAGGGCTTGATCCTTTAGTGACAGGTAGCAAGAACTTCAATGTGATTGAGCGCGCCATCATTCAATGTAAAAAAATACGACTATTTCCTTCTGCTGTACGTGGTGTCTACACTCATTTGAAAGAATTATTAGAGCTGGAAGCTATTCGTAAAAATCCTGAAGCAATGAAATATTGTGAAGTGAGATATGCAAAAGCACTGAGAGAGAATGATACTCAGTTAGTGGAGTGTTTTAAACAGAGTGGCGTTTCGCCCTCAGTGCAACAATCTGATTCTGTTTTGAAATTAGGGGTGGGTTAAGCACAAAATATTTTATTAAAT
>CAZEEF010000020.1:0-17013 GCA_964511095.1 uncultured Coxiellaceae bacterium
TACTTTGATTTTTATCGTGACTGTATCAAACCGGTTTTGGCAAAGGATGAAAATCGATTACGATTTATTTTGAAAATTGAAAAACAGTCCAATGCATCCAAACAAGGCATGTTAAACTTTGGGACCTTTGCCAAGCTGAACTTTAAAACACGCGAACAAATCGCTTACGAAAAAACGAGAGAAATAATAGCTCGCGATTTACAACCTGCTAGTCGTCTAAACCCCGTGCGTTAACGGGGTTTTTGAGTGAAAAATTGTATATAAATCATGAAGTTACGTGATTTTTAAGCCAAAAAACGTGGAAACTGTTACACAGTTTATGAAATTCTCTTTTATAATCAATAAGTTAACTCACTTTTCCCAGGGGAAAGTCTGAAAAACTGCATTCACGTGATCCACATCACTAAACGGATGTTTTTGATCATTGATCAATTGATACGTTTCAGCGCCTTTACCCGCAATGAGAATACAATCGCCTTTTTGAGCGCTTTGAATCGTTTTCTGAATGGCTTTGGCACGATCGTGCTCCACCAAGACATGGGAGACATTGACAAAACCTTGCATGATTTCTTTGACAATGTCGGCAGGATTTTCGTGTCGGGGATTATCATCAGTCACAATCACTTGATCAGCATACTGTTCAGCCAATTTTGCCATCATGGGTCGTTTTCCACGATCACGATCACCCCCGCAGCCAAAAATACAATAGAGTTTTCCATGACACTCTTGTCGCAAGGCAATCAATACTTTTTCCAGTGCATCCGGTTTATGTGCATAATCGACAATCACCAACGGTAAACGATCACCACCCCCCAACGATTGCATACGTCCCGCCACTGGATGAAGATTTTTAATCCCTTCCATGACTGACGATAAATGAATATCGAGTAACCCTAACGCTGCAACGACAGCAAGCAAATTCTGTAAATTGAATTCCCCGACGAGAATAGAATTCAGCGTTGAATCACTCCACGGTGTCATCACATGCGCTTTGATACCGGAATGACTGAGAGACACTTCGTCCGCATAAAGATCTGCATGACTGTTTTTAACACTGTAGGCCAGCACATTTTTGCGTTTTTTATGTTTGAATGACTCCCACAAGTCAAAACCAAATGCATCATCCGCATTAATCACCGCATAATGACTCTGATTGAATAAACGTTTTTTCGCCGCGCCATACTTTTCCATTGTTTTGTGATAATCCAGATGATCATGCGATAAATTCGTAAAAATACCAATATCAAATTCAATCCCATTCACTCGACCCTGATCGAGACTGTGTGACGACACTTCCATCGCTGTGATAACGGCACCCTGTTCCACTAAGGCGGCTAATGTTTTTTGTAATGTAATGGCATCCGGTGTCGTTAAATTGCCGGGTTGAATATGACCGTATAATCCATTACCCAGTGTGCCAATCACACCGCAGGGAATGTTTAAATGATGAAGAATCGCTGCAATAAATTGCGTACACGACGTCTTGCCACTGGTTCCCGTCACACCAATCATTCGCATTTTTTTGGCGGGATAATCATAAAATTTTTGAGCGAGTGTTGCTGTCTGATTTTTTAAATCGGGAAGCGCAATCAATGGCACATTATCTTGCCAACGTATTTCAACCTGTTTTCCATCCATCAATATTGCACAAGCACCCTTGCTAATCGCTTCATCAATAAATTGAGTGCCATCCCATTGGCTCCCCGTTAAAGCAAAAAACAAATCATTTTTTTGAACTAACCGACTGTCTGACACCAAATGAGCTATTTCTATTTCAGGTAATGGGGAAAGTGCAAACTCAGACAGCAAATGAGATAAATTCATAACAGCCTCAAGAGGTAGGTGAATAGATAGATGAAGATGAAAAAGAAGTGAGAGAATCTGTCTTATTCATCGGTGTGGGAGGAACGGGTGTAAATAAACCATCTCTTATCATTGCAGTCGGATATTTGTATTTAGCAGGTCGCTGAATGGGTATAGGATCCGAATTGGCTTTTCCAAGCACGGGTCTTTTGACTACCTCGGCTAAATGTTTCATGGATTTAACCCTTCGCAACGCAGGCGTGGGTGCCTGAAAAAAAGAAGCTTTTTGCCGACCGAATTGTGCCATTTCACTCACTTGTCCCGAATCAGGACAGGCTTTGTTAAGAAGATAATCCACCTGCAACTGTTTTATCTCCTGGTACATCTCCGCATTAAAGCTTGGTGTGACGATTGTTTTAGCCGGTGCAGGTGTTTTTTTTCGGTTGAATAGGTTTGCTATTGTTTCCATTAAACGAGAACCTATTTCTTTTACCTTCATCACAAGAGCCCGATTGAAAACACTCCCTGATAAGGCCAGATAACTGCCTGTCATTTTTGCCGTTAAACCTGCTAATACAGCGACGGCTGCAATTTGTGGAACTAATATGATAATCATGCCAACTAAAATCAATGTCGTTGTCGTCAATAACCATAGCCGCAAATTTCGATTGGATTTTTTAGCTTCCAAAAGCCGCTCTTTTGTTCTTTCCAGTCTGGCCATTTTAATCATTAAATTTTCTTTTTGTGCCAGTATCGCGGGTGTTTCTTTTAACTGATTCAATCTGTCCATCTCAGCTTGATGGCATTTTTCTTTTTTAAGTATTCTATCCAGTAACAAATTATATTTTTTTTGATCGTGATATAATTTATAGGCATCTTCGAAAAAATCACGGTGAAAAAATCCGAGGTTAAAGGCAGCTGTCACGCCTGCTGAAGCAAATAAACCAATAAGATTGACAACACCCCATAATGCATTACACATGTCGAGCAGTCGGTAATCTTTGCAAAATTTATTGATGAATCGATCCCACATGCGGGGTGTTTTGATTGCCTCCTCTATCGTTGGAAAAAAAGCCGCTCGTAATGAATTGACCACATTCACAAATAATTCGACAAAATACGATAAACTGGCAATACCGGCAATGATGCCGATTTTGTTAAGAAATCCGTGATTCGATATGGCTAAAATACGATTGAGTCGCACGCCAGCCAATAAGCGAAGTCGAGTGTACCACGTCAATTTATTACGAAGATCTTCTGTCGTTGATATGCCCAATGTATTTAAGACATTGAAAACGGCTAGCTTGATTTTTTCACTCCATGACAGAGGTTCTTCAGCGGGTACTGTAGTCTGTGTCGTTGAATTCGGACTGAAACGACCGTATTTTTCTCTTTTTCTTTTATCCGGTGAAAGATGAAGCGTTTGGTCGCCGTGTTCATACGCGTCAGCCAGGACTCTCCCGACTTCAAATTGATAAATGTAGGCATCTAACTCGGCAGCGCCTTTAGCAAATAACTGGATGGCTTTCTCAGAAGCATGCCCATCCTCGTTTCCTGGTATTTTGCCTGCTTCATCAAGAATCGCATCCGGGTTAAATGGCAGAGAGGAGTAAGTTTCTGCCAAGTCAACTATTTCACTGGTACTGAGACCCTCCAGGTCTTGCTCGTCAAAATCTAAGGCATTTTTTAACGCTTCTTTTAATTCAGTAAGCATTGATTCGACTTCTGCTCCTCAATTTTAGTTTATGCTTGTTCCATAGTAAGGATTTTAGATAAAAATTCAAGCTGACTTTTTAACTGTTTGTAAAGATTCAGGTAAATCGGGGGGGATGTTTAAAATACGCAGTGCGCCTTCCATGATTTTCTCAAATACGGGACCGGAAACATATCCCCCATAATATTGTTTACCCTGTGGATCGTGAATAACAACGGCAACAACTAATCGAGGATGACTCGCAGGCGCAATTCCCACAAATGAAGAGGTGTAATGGTGTTTTTGATAGCTTTTATTTTCAGCTATCCAAGCGGTCCCTGTTTTTCCCGCGACAGAATAACCTGGCACGCGAGCCGGTTCACCCGTTCCGCCTTTTGTGAGAACGGTTTGCAGCATTTCCATCATTTGCCCTGCAATTTTTTTATCAATCACAGGTTCACCCACCGGCGGTTTTTCCACACGCGTCAATGATAGCGGAATTTTAATGCCATCATTGGCAATGGTCGCATACGCATGCGCCAACTGTAATGGCGTGACAGAAATACCATAACCAAATGATAAAGTCGCCAAAGCCTGTGGCTTCCAGACAGCACGATTGATGAGTCTACCGGTTTGTTCGCCTGGAAAACCCACTGCCGTCGATTCACCAAAACCCATTCGATGTAACAAATTCCATAACCGATCCGGCGGTAAAGTCAAAATCACTTTGGAAATACCAACATTGCTCGAAAATTGCAGAATTTGCGTTAAACTGAGCACGCCTTTCATATGCTCATCATGAAAAATATGATTGCCGATACGAATCCAGCCTGGCGTCGTATCGATCATCGTATCGGGTTTATATTTTCCACTTTCCAACGCAGTGGCTACGCTAAACGATTTCATCGTAGATCCCGGTTCAAAAACATCCGTCATCGCCCGATTACGAAGATTCTCTTTGGGCTGCCCGTTCATGTGATTCGGATTATAGGAAGGCTGATTCACCATCGCGAGAATTTCACCGGTTTTGACATCCAGTACCACCACCGAACCGGACACCGCCACATTTTTTTTCACACCCTCCAGCAATTCACGATAAGCCAGGTATTGAATGCGCCGATTGATGCTTAAAATTAAATCGTTTCCCGGTCTTTGTTTTTGTAATTCCTGTACGTTATCAATCACACGACCCATGCGGTCTTTAATCACTTTTTCTTTACCGGAAACACCCGAAAGCCAATCATTGTATAATAATTCCAACCCTTCCTGACCGTGATCATCCACATTGGTAAAACCAATCACGTGTGCGGCCACTTCACCTTCCGGATAATACCGTTTGTAATCTTGCTGCAAATAAACACCCGGGATATCTAACAATTTAATTTCTTTTGCAATCGGTGGCGGCACCTGCCGTTTCAGATAAACAAATTCACGGTGTTTATTTTTGTGATGTTCTAATATCGTTTGAATGTCTTTTGATTGCATTCCCAATAATTCAGCCAGCGAATGAATGGAATCCGTATCCATGATAAATTCGTTGGGATTCACCCAGATGGAAAAGACGGAGGCACTGATTGCGAGCGGATACCCATTGCGATCTGTAATCATCCCGCGAAACGCCGATTCATGGATCACACGTAATGAGCGCGCATCACCCTGATTTTGTAAAAAAGGGCGAAGAACGACAGCAAGATCGATCATGCGGACAATCAAGCCTGCAATCACTGTCAGGATCATCAATCCTAAGAGATTAAATCGCCAGGCACTAAATTGTATCGTTAATTTCTCTTTCACTCGTTAATGACTACCACCGATTTGCTGTCAGGAATGGACATACCCAACTTTCCTTCAGCCAGATTTTGGATGCGTGCCTGCATGATCCATGTGCTTTTTTCCAGTAACAGTTGGCCCCATTGCACATGCAATTGCTCACGTTCCGCCAATGTTTGTTGTATGGAAGCATTGAGAGTACGCGTCGTATTGGTCATGTAAATGACGCTCAATGCAGATAATAATACGGAAATCACCATCGCCAGCAACGGGAGTTGGGATCTTTTCAGCAAAATTGATATCACCCAGCTGCGCGATAAGACGCCTTGATTGACTAAACGAGCTGCTGTGTTCATGATAGTTTCTCCCCTATTCGTAAAATTGCACTTCTTGCACGAGGATTGACAGCCATTTCCTGATTACCGGGTTTAATTGCACGACCTAATCGTTTGAAATGAATTTCCCTGTCGGCATGTTTGATAGGTAAACCGGCGGGTAATTCATCACCACGTTCTTGATGCAGCATAAAGTGTTTCACTAATCGATCTTCCAGCGAATGAAAACTGATAACCAATAAACGTCCTCCTGGAGAAAGCACATCCATCGCTTGATGTAATCCTGACTCTAAATCGTCTAATTCGTGATTGATGACAATTCGAATGGCTTGAAAGCTACGGGTGGCCGGATGTTTACCTTTTTGCCAAACAGGAATCGATTTTGCGATCAATTCGGCTAATTGTGCGGTGGTCGTAATCGGTGTTTCTTCCCGAGTACTGACAATGGTTCGTGCAATACGACGAGAAAAACGTTCTTCACCGTATTTCCATAAACTATCCGCTAATTCTTTTTCATCGACTTTTGCAAGCCAGGTCGCAGCATCTTCACCCCGAGAATCATCCATTCGCATATCAAGCTTCCCTGATCGTTTAAAACTAAAACCACGATCAGGATCATCTAACTGAGGTGATGAAACGCCTAAATCAAACAAAATACCATCGATTTTTCCAGTGAATTGCTGATTGGCGACGAATTTAGCGATTCCCGCAAAAGTACCTTGTTGAATAAGGAAACGCGGGTCATCTCTGAAATGTTCACGCGCATAATGCACGGCTGTCGGATCTTTATCCATGGCAAGCAATCGTCCGTTTGGGCCAAGCTTTGCCAAAATGGCTTTTGCGTGCCCGCCTCGACCGAATGTCGCATCGATATAAACACCGTCGGCTTTGATCGCGAAGTTTTCGATCACTTCTGCGAGTAAGACGGGTTGATGTTCATTAAATTGTTCTTTCATTCGACACGCCACCATAAAGTTCCTATTATCACAATGACAGTTTTTTCACTTCATCTGGCAATCCCGCCTCGGCATCAGACGATTCTTCCGATAACCATTGATCACGACGCGTTTGCCACTGGGTTTCATCCCACAATTCAAATTTTTTACCTTGTCCGACTAACATGGCGCGTTTAGATAACCCCGCATATTCACGCAACAATGGCGGCAAGAGTATACGACCATGGCTGTCTAATTCAACCTCGGTTGCATGACCTATCAATAAACGTTGGATTCGACGAGCGGCTGGATTAAAACTGGGTAATTGAGCTAATTTATTTTCGATATCTTCCCAAGCGGTCAAAGGATAAAGCAATAGGCATTTTTCTTCGGTATCAATAGTCAAAACGATGCAACTGCGGCTTTCTTGTAACCGCTCGCGGTAACGGGTAGGCACAACGATTCTACCCTTGACATCGATGTTGATTCCGTTGACGCCTCTAAACACGTTGTCCTCCTTTCGCCGAGGGACTCTGTTCTTTTTTTTACCCCCTATGACTAGAATATACCACGGTTTCCCACAATAAACCACTTTTTACCACAAATATCTACAAAACCATGGGTTTTTGGTATTTTTTTGAAATTGCCAAGCGATTAAGATAGACGCAATTAGAAACTATATGTCACCGACAAAATATGATTCATCTGATTTTGCGTTTGTTGCGGAGTTTTGACCAAAAATTGGTTTATATAGCCAATTTCCCACCACGTTTGCGGCGTTTGGTAAAAATTAAACCCTAAAAACAATCGATTTTCGCCAACAAACTGTCCTGGCTGATAACTCGTACGTGTTAATTCAAAAAATAGCTCATCATAAAATAAGGGCCGTGCATTCTTGAAAAAATAATGCTGAATTTCAACAGCCACTCGTTCGCGAAGACGTAAGGCAATTTGGCTATTATTAGTACGATTAATTTCTTCCAGGCGCGATCGGATTGAAAAATGGTATAGATCCATTTTTTTTCGTGAAATGATTTGTTGAATGAGTCGATTTTCCTGAAAAAAATCGTGAAAGGGATTTCGACCAGTCCATCGATAACCTAACCACATATCGGAATGATCCGACAATCGATGCCCCAGACCGCCTTCTAATAAAATGGCTTCCCATGGATGGGTTTGATCAACAAACCGTAACTGTGAAAAAATATAATACAGTTTTTGATGATCCTCTCCAAAAGCATTCTGCGTATTGATTCCCAGCCATTGTTTGCCATTTTGTTCTAATGCAATACTATTTTGTGTGAAAAATAGAAAACAGAAAAAAAGGATACCCCTGTAAAAAATTTTTTTTAACAATCGAATCAAAATAAATTCCTGCTACACTTTACTGATACGAATATAAGAAAATACTTTTACAACACTTTGTACACCCGCTGTTGTCCTGGCAAGATCTACCGCGATATCCGCCTGTTCTGGCGGAACGATACCCATTAAATAGACGACACCATTTTCAGTCACCACTTTAATTTGACTGGGATCGACATCATTCATGGCAATGAGTTTCGTTTTGACTTTCGTTGTAATCCAGGTATCGCTGACCCGTGTCAAGGCAGAAATGGGTGTAGAAAGCGTGACGACGTCATGGATTTCTTTGACGCCAGGGAGTTTTCTAACTATATTTTCAATTTCCGTTTTTTGCGCTTTCGTTTCGACTTGCCCTGAAATTAAAACAATTCCATTAAAACTCGACACGGAGACATTGGTATTTTGAAAATGATTGGAATCGATATAAATCGATCGTTCCGCTTTCATCATAATATATTGATCACTGAGACTATTCTGGATGCTATGACGACTGTAAACAGCCTGTGCACCGGTAAAAGCGGCATTGACACAGCTTTGTAACGTAATCGCTAAAAAAAATATCGAAATACATTTTGCTAGTTTCATCGTGAGAACTTCCTTGTTTCTCTGTTGTAGGCACCCTAGTTAGTATATTTAAAAATCTTCACCACTTTCTGCACGCCCGATACCTTACGTGCAATATCTACCGCCATATCCGCCTGCGAACGATTCACAATCCCCATCAAATAAACGGTACCATTTTCTGTCACAACCTTAATTGTTCCTGATTGTAAATCCTCAGTCGCGAGCATTTCCGTTTTAATTTTTGTGGTAATCCAGGAATCACTTGCTCGCGTTAGCGAAGAGGTTGCGCCTTTCACAGTGAGCTCATTATAAATCTTGGTCACATCCGGATTAGCTCGCGCAATCGCTTCCACCTGTTGACGTTCATCTGCCGTACTCGTTTCACCTGTCAAAAGTACGACCTGATTAAATGTCGTCACTTCAATGTGATTATTTTCACTCAATGCCTGATTCGCCATGATTTGATCTGAAATTTTCTTCGTGATTTGCTGATCTTTTAATATGTTTTCTAATTTTCGATGATCATAAACCACTGCCACACCCGCCGCTCCCGCCGCAGCCCCTGCCACAAAAATACAACCTTGCAAAGATAAGACCAGACTAATCAGGATAACCCCATTTTTTATGTAACGCTTTTTCATGTAACAATTTCTCCGTGCCCAAATAATTGATAATCTATAACATCACAAATGCAGTGTATAATCAGCAAATGCGTTTCCTGAATGCGCGCCGTCTCGACAGCAGGCACCCGAACTTCTATGTCACCTTCTTTAAGCAATTCAGCGAGTTTCCCACCATCATTGCCGGTTAAGGCAATCACATGAATGTTACGATCGTGTGCCGCTTTAATTGCATTTAAAATATTGGCAGAATTGCCGCTGGTTGAAATAGCCAATAACAAATCGCCGGGTTGCGCGAGTGCTCTTAATTGTTTTGCGAAAATTTCGTGATAACTATAATCATTCGCAATCGACGTAATCGTTGAAATATCCGCTGACAAGGCAATAGCCGGCAAACTGGGGCGTTCATGCTTGAAACGATTGAGCATTTCACCTGAAAAATGCATGGCATCACACGCCGAACCGCCATTACCGCAACTCATGATTTTATGGCCATCCAATAAACATTGGACAACCCGTTCACAAGCAACTGTAATCGCATCTGTAATGCTATCCGCCGCATTAATTTTAGTTTGAATACTTTCGCTAAAATTATGTTTAATTCGATCAAGAATATGAGTCATAAAATATCCGCAGTAAACGCGTCCTGGATCCATTCAACTTCATCATGACTGACGCCAATCACATCAAATCGACAGTTTACTTTGTTTAACCAGTTTCGCTGTTGTAAAAAAAATAAAGATGTTTTTAAAATTTTTTGTTGTTTGTTTCTGTTAATACTTTCAATGGCAGTACCATAATCATCATTGGCGCGTGATCGAACCTCCACAAAAACAATTTCATCTTCATCACGCATGATCAAATCAATTTCACCATAGGCAGTCCGAAAATTCTGTACAACCAGTTTTAAACCGCGGGCCTGTAAAAATTCACACGCCCGTTGTTCGGCAAGATGACCCACTCTTTTTTTATGGACGACCATTACGCATTTGTACCCATGCCAGACGGCGATAAATTTGTTGTTGCGATGTCAGCGTCAACGCACCCGTTGCCCCATAAATGGGAAAGTTTGGCAGCACACTTAAACGATAAAATTGATTGCTCACGAGGTACGCATCGCGTCCCAGCGCATACAATCGACCCGAGTTGGAATCACTTTTGATCGCGCTGGTATTTGCATTCGCATTTTGTAATGTCCATGGCATATCCGCAAAAGTCACGCCATTTAAATCAGAATCTTCCGGAGAAGGTTTTCCGGAATAGACAACAGATGTTGCATAAATAGGCACATTGGCTGCGTAATAATATTTTAACAGCGGTACAATTTGACGTGCAGTTTGCGGCGGTGCCAATAAAAAGATAATGTCGAAATCCTGACGTCTTTGTTGGGCAGCTGGATTGGCACGTAACAAATTGGCAATGCCCTTGTTTAAATCTGTCTGACTGTTAAAGTAAAAAGTATCAGAAACGGTACCGCCCAGCGATTGCCAGTTTGCCGTGAGTGACTTGACTACCCGCTGTCCCCACGCATCGTCGGGTGCTATGAGGAGCGCGTGTTTGTGTCCTGTTTGCCAGGATTTTTCAGCCAGCTGTTTTGCTTCATCCAGTGGAGACAAACCAAATTCATAAAAATTCGTCGGCAATGACCCAAACCCGACATTCGTATAATTTAAAGCCAGCGTTGGCGCTGGAAACTTACCCTGTCCGACCAATTGCTGCACTTCTTCTTTCGTCAAGGGACCCACCACACTATCAGCGCCCTGGGATAAAGCTTGTTGATAGAGTACCGACATATTGGGATTTTGTGTCGTATCGAGGAATGAAACAGTTTGTTGGTGCTGCGTGGGTGATCCATAATACGCACTTAAAAAGCCATTTCGTACAGCCTGCCCTGAATTACTTAATGTGCCCTGCAACGGCAGCAATAACGCAATATGCTGTGGCACCCTGGCATTTTGTAAACGGGTCAATGTGGCATTATCAGGAAATAAGGTATTGGCCGGATGGCTTGGGTTTGCCGCTCGCCATGCCATTAACTGCGTCACCAGTTGATTGGTGTTGGTACTGTATTGTTTGCCAATCATTGCGAGCTTCAACCAGCCTGATATGGTAGGATCCGTGGATTGTGCCGCGGCGGATTGCAACTGGGGTAGTGGAACATGTTGTAACTTGTTCCAAACAGTCGCCGTACCGCCCTGCCAGAAAACAGGATCATTGGGAAAACCCTGCAAATTGACTGGCGCACTTTGTTCTGCAAGAGCAGAAGGCGATGAACCGCCTTGATTAAAAAGATTTTGGGTGGTTTCACAACTCGTTAATAGAAGTGCACCTAAAGCCATTAGCAAGGTGATAAGGCTGTTTTTAATCATAAATACCCTATATACAGTAATTAACTGGTACTTAAGATAACATTTTGCACTATGAATATAAATCATTTTGGTATTTTATACGTGGTAGCGACGCCGATAGGCAACTTGCAAGATATGAGTCCACGCGCCATTGAGACGTTAAAATCGGTCGATCATATTGCCGCAGAAGATACGCGACACAGTGCTCCCCTGCTGCAACATTTTGAGATTAAGACGCCCGCGATCGCATTACATGAACATAATGAACGAGAACGTACCCAAAAACTCCTGGAACGCTTAGTTTCAGGCGAATCTATTGCATTGATCAGCGATGCAGGCACACCACTGATCAATGATCCAGGCTATTTTCTGGTGCGTGAAGCCCGTAAAGTGGGCATTCGAGTGGTTCCCATTCCAGGACCGAGTGCGGTGATTGCTGCATTAAGTGTCTCAGGATTGCCGACAGATAAATTCTGTTATGAAGGTTTTTTACCCGCAAAAAGCAAGCAAAGACAGGAATATTTAGCATTATTACGAGAGGAAACTCGCACGCTTGTTTTTTATGAAGCACCGCATCGTGTGCTGGCATCATTGGAAGATATGCTGCAACTATTTGGCCCCGATCGCGAAGCAGTCATGGCACGTGAATTGACAAAACGCTATGAAACTGTTCACGCAGCACCGCTTGCGGCATTGGTAGAATGGGTAAGAATGGATGCGAATCAGCAGCGAGGGGAAATCGTGTTGATGGTGAAAGGAGCAGAAAAAGTATCAACCGAAGCAGACGCCATTTCGCTGGACCACCTGTTAAAAATATTATTGGCGGATTTGCCGCTTAAGCAAGCCGTTGAATTAGCCGCAAAAATCACACGTCAACGTAAAAATGACATTTATCAACGGGCACTCCAACTGAAGTGAAAAAAGTTTCAATTTAAAAAACAGACTATTCTTCTCACCCGATGCGCAGTCTATTCACATTAACAGGCTGGATTTTTTCTTCTGCCAATGATGCCATTTCAATGGGAGTCATAAATGCCTCTCTGAAAGCCGTTTGTAAAGAAGGCGCTTCGATGTAAGAAGGAATACACTCTATTGCGGTTATTCCCTTATCATTCTTTCTATCTGGATTTAAACCCAGTTGATGACTGATGTTTAATTTTCGCAATAAAATGACTGCTTCTGGATTTTTACTAAATACTGCAATATGAAATATATTGAATCCATTGATGAGAAGCTTAAAATCAATTCCCTTCATCGCTGCAACGCGTTCAATGGCTGCAATATTGCCGCTCAATACAGCAAGATGTGCCACATTAGCTCCTGTCTCTGTTTTAGCAAAAGGATCAATACCCTGTATTTGATAAACTCGATCCATCGCTTTAGCACTCCCACTATAAGCCGTCAACAGCAATGGCGTTCCACCCCATGAATTACGGGTGTTTGCATGAATGACATTGTTTTGAATAGCATAATCAATCGCACGAACTTCACCACTTACACATAACAGTTCCCATAGTTGACGAACGGGTTGAATTTCTTCAGACTCCACCCATCGTAGTTGTGAATGATAGAGATTTTTATAGTTAGAAATACTACCCGTTTGAGCCGCGATTTCTAATAATTTTTGATCGAGTCCCGCTGCAATTAATCTATCTCTCCAATATCGATCACATTGGGTATCTTTATTAAACAATGTCGAAACAGTCGATAAACGAACGACTTCTTTAGGTTCAAAAAATTGAAATAGTTGGTGCGTTCTGATTTCATCCGGTTGTTGATAATAATAATTAGTCTTTTTTCTCATCAAACGAGTTTTCATATGCATTGGGGGTATGGATTGTTTTCTCTTCTGGCGAGAGTGCATAGCGTCTTCTCTGACATGGATTAAAGCGAATAATCCTACTCAAATTTCCGAAAATACGCTATTATTATAGTAGAGTCAGTCGAGACAGTCGCTGTTTGAGAATTATCTCAAATGGAGGAAAGTCCGGGCTCCAGGGGCGAGATGCCAGGTAACGCCTGGGAAGCGTGAGCTTACGGAAAGTGCCACAGAGAATAGACTACCAAATGATTATTTGGAAAAGGTGAAAAGGTGCGGTAAGAGCGCACCGCGCGACTGGTAACAGGAGCGGCACGGTAAACCCCATCTGGAGCAAGACCAAATAGGAACTTATATAGGCTTAGCCTATCAGTGCGGCCCGCACTTAAGTTCGGGTAGGTCGCTTGAGGTGTTTGGTGACAACCATCCCAGATAAATGACTGTCCACGACAGAACCCGGCTTATTGACTGACTCGCTTTTTTCTTTAGCCTTGGGACTCCTATGAAAATTGAAATACGTCCTGGTCGATTGCTGAATATTTCGTTTCATGAAAATCCAGAAAGTGATACCACTCTTTTTCTCATTCATGGTCTTGGCGGAAGTGGCGCGCAATGGCGTCATCAATTAGCGATTCTCAATAATCATTTTTCTGTTGTCATTCCAGATTTATTTGGATTGGGTGAAAGTGAAAAGCCATGGACTTTATTTTCTAATCCTTACAACTTCACCGAACTGGATCAGGATCTACAGGCAATGTTTGTTCGTTATGCGAATAAAAATAATGTGGTCATGGGACATTCCTATGGTGGTGCATTCGCAGTATCACTCGCCGATTATTTTCAAGAAAAAATCAACAAATTAATTTTAATTGATCCGACTCTCGCTGAACCCAAAACGCAATTACCTCCCATTTTTAATTATCCTGCCTTTATTTTGCAATGCGTTCGTCCGGCGTTAGAAAAAATGTTTAATCAGGCAGCGTATGATCCATCCACTCCTCCCGAACTCATTGCGGAAGAAAATAAAGCCACCCGAAAAAACAAAATGTATGTGATTAAAGCCATGGTCAAAGGCATGAAAATGATTCGCAAAATAAATGTAAGCCAACTGAAAATGCCCGTGTTAATTATCATTGGTGAAAATGATAAAATTATTTTGCCTGACAATATTAAAAATTTTTATGAAAAAATACCGCACCATGAAATGGTTATTGTTTCAAATGCAGCTCATATGGTGATGCTCGAACAACCGGAAATAACGAATGAATTGATCAGGGTGTTTTTGTCGAAATAAGTGCTTTACACGACAAACGAATTGACAATCGCCTACCTATAATGAAGTCAATGAAGAACCCGAAATGAAAAGTGACAATCACTCAACCAATCGAAGATGAGATGCGCGTTTTTTGTTAACGACTACTTCTTCCTTGATTTCCGGTGTGGAAGGCGCTGTTGGCCATTCTTCACCACTTCCGTCATCTTCTTCATAATCAAAAAACATGCCTTGCTGATTTTCGTGCGCATAGATGGCGAGTACTGATTTAATCGGGGCGTAAACAATATGAACAACTCCCGAAAAGGAAGCGCGAAATTCCAAAGCATCTTTTGTTATTTTCAAATCACGAATAGCACTGGGTGAAATATTCAGCGTGATTTCGTTATTTTCAACAAATTCCTGCGGAACTTTACAACGAGGAAATGCTGCGTTGACTAAAATATAGGGAGTGCACGCACTATCAACTATCCAATCATAAAATGCGCGAATTAAATAAGGTTTATTTGACAGCATTGATGTTTCCTCCGTTGCACTCGTCACCGATCATCACACTTCTTCGGTTTTTACTGTTTTTCTTAAATCTTGTTCCGCTTCTGTTAAACTGGCCTGGAAAGAATCGCGGGCAAACATGCGTTCAGCATATTTATAAACCGCTTTGGCTTCCGGCGGCAATGCAATACCCCAAGACGGTAATCGCCATAAGATAGGTGCAATACAACAATCGACTAATGAAAATTCTTCATTTAAAAAGAAAGCAGAACTACTAAATACAGGCGCCAATTTAACTAAATAATTACGCAATTCTTTAGCAGCCAACTGCACATCAGCCGGTTTGCCATTTTCAATTTGACGCACCAAATCACTCCACTCGCGATCAATGCGATAAATCATTAAACGTGTTTTTGCTCGCGCAACAGGATAAACGGGCATCAATGGCGGATGGGGAAATCGTTCATCCAAATATTCCATGATGATATTGGCGTCATAAAGAACAAGTTCTCTATCAACCAACGTCGGCGTTGTACCATAGGGATTTAATTCAAGTAAGTCTTCCAGCTTTTCGGTTGCCTCAACACTAATGACATCCGCAGAAACACCTTTTTCTGCTAAAACAATACGTACTCGATGACTCAATATATCCACTGCACCGGAATATAAAGTCATGATCGATCGTTTATTGGCGATAATTGCCATATTCAGATTCCTCTCAATAAAGACATCACGATTGAAGCTGGCTGGGGGACTAGGATTCGAACCTAGGTTAACGGAGTCAGAGTCCGTAGTCCTGCCGCTAGACGATCCCCCAACGACTATCCTGCTCTGAAAGCCTTATTTTTCATTCATCATAATGGATGAAAATATAAAATTAGCGCTTCGAGAACTGTGTCGCTTTACGTGCTTTTTTCAATCCAACTTTTTTACGTTCAACTTCACGTGCATCGCGGGTTAAGCAACCGGCTTTTCTCAGAAGTTTACGTATTGAATCTTCAGCATTGGTATCAAAACCACTTTCTTGCTCATATTCTCTTAAAGCACGTGCAATCCCGTGTCGAATAGCCCCTGCCTGACCTTTAATCCCGCCGCCTTTTACGCTGATGGTGGCATCGAACTGACCCAGTAAGTTAGTCACGGTTAAGGGTTGGCGAACAATCATTCGAGACGTTTCACGTCCAAAATACTTTTCCAGGGCTTGTGCATTCACTGTGATAGTGCCTTTACCCGGTTTCAGATAAACTCGAGCTGTCGACGTTTTGCGGCGCCCGGTACCATAATATTGCTTTGCTGCTGCCATAATGTTTATTCCGTATCAAAATCTAATTGTTGCGGTTGTTGAGCTGCATGGGGATGTTCCGTACCAGCATACACTTTTAATTTTCGGTACATGGCACGACCCAGAGGATTCTTGGGTAACATACCTTTGACTGCCATCTCAATGACACGTTGCGGATTTCTTAACAAAAGCTTTTCAAAGGTAATTTCTTTAATACCGCCCGGATAACCCGAATGGCTATAATAAATCTTATCCTTACTTTTGTTGCCTGTGACTTTCACCTTATCTGCGTTGATTACAACGATATAATCTCCCGTATCAACATGCGGCGTGTAAACTGGTTTATGCTTACCACGTAAGCGTTTCGCAATTTCACTGGCCAATCTGCCCAGGGTTTTATTTGATGCATCAACAAGATACCAGCTATGGCTTGTCGTTTCGTTTTTTGCGTTATATGTTCTCATCTGACTCCTACTCCGCTGGAGTAATACTTAAATATATAAAAAATACCTAACTTAAAGGACGGTGAATTCTATAGCAAGGATCCATAACAAGCAAGTCTCCTTTAAGCCGCACCCCCTGCATTTTCGATTTTTTTTCACAAAAATACTCGCAAAATTATCAAGATATGTTATTGTAACTATTGCATCATTTTGACTTTTATTAAGAGGAATCAACAATGGCTGCTAAAAAAGCTTCTGCCAGATCCAAAGG
>CAZEEF010000021.1:0-16708 GCA_964511095.1 uncultured Coxiellaceae bacterium
AATAAGAAATAAAACGATGTTTGAACCAAACACAAAACCCCGCCTTTTACCTGAACAGGCTATTCAGGAGATAGAAAATTACAAAGTGGCAGAAGCGCTAAAACAAGATGTTCAGCCTGTGATGACTCAAAAAACAACCAGTGGATGGGTGGCTCATACACTGTTTGGCGGTCCAAAATCGGAGACTCAGCCAGCACACGAGGCGGTGAAAAAATCTGAGAAGATGCCTGAGACGCCTGAAGGACCTCGTAAAAAATAATGTAGAAGATTGGTCGTTGGCGCGAAATGCCATTCACCCATTCACCTCTCCCCTTGTGGGAGAGGTCGGCGCGAAGCGACGGGTGAGGGGTAATTTTAAGTCAAAAACACCCCTCATCCGCAACTTCGTTGCGACTTCTCCCACAAGGGGAGAAGTAGACGTGGTGGATGAACCGTTTTATCTGGAACGAGGAAAGTTTTTCATGCTAACGCTCTATCTCATCATCGGCGTCGTCGCGGGCATCGCCTCTGGCTTATTCGGTATCGGCGGCGGTGTTGTTGTCATTCCAGCGCTTTCAACCGTTTTTACACATGACACGACCATCCCCGCTTCCTATACCATGCAAATGGCAGTCGGTACGTCGCTTGCTGTCATGATTTTTACATCCGCTTCTGCTTTGTACGCACATCACAAACATGCAGCCGTCCGTTGGGGAATGTTTCGTTCCATGTTGCCAGGATTAATGGTGGGTGCCATTGTCGGCGCCATCATTGCGCATTTTCTTCCTTCTTCTTATTTACGCATTATCTTCGGCGTATTCCTGGTTTATGTGAGTTACCGTTTAATTAGACCTGCTCCGACAAGTGATCCAAAAGAAAAAAGTTCGCTGCTTTTTATCAGACTATCTGCTGTGTGCATTGGTACTTTCTCCAGTTTATTGGGCGTGGGTGGCGGAACATTATTGGTGCCATTTTTATTGCGCTGTCAGTTGGATATGCGTGAAGCAATCGGTACGTCTGTGGCGTGTGGATTATCGGTCGGTATTGTGGCGACGATGAGTTTTATGATGGCGGGATTGTCTTTCATTCAACAGTCTAACTGGAATACAGGCTATATTTATTGGCCGGCATTTTTAGGTATCGTGATTCCGAGTACTTTATTGGCGCCTCTGGGTGCAAAACTCGCCCATCGATTACCCAAAGAATTACTCAAACGCGTTTTTGGCTGGTTTTTATTACTGATGGCTTGTGATATGTTGTTTTTCAAATAAATCCAAAGGTCTATTATGCTTACTTATCCCATGATGAATCCTGTCGCTCTTCAGTTAGGCCCGCTGGCTATCCATTGGTATGGCTTAATGTATCTTTTCGGTTTTATTGCAGGATGGGCGTTGCTCGTCATGCGTGTCAGGCATTCGCCGCGGGGTTTTACGTCAGAACAAATCGCCGATATTTTATTTTACGCGGCCCTTGGTATTATTCTGGGGGGTCGTTTGGGTTATATGTTTTTTTATAATTTTGATGACGCGATTCATCATCCGTTACAGATTTTATGGATTTGGCAAGGCGGGATGTCGTTTCACGGTGGGTTGCTCGGTGTCATTATTGCAATGTTTTTATATGCACGCAAAATTGGAAAATCCTTAGGCGACATCACGGATTTGATTGTACCTGTCGTGCCGATTGGTTTGGGCGCTGGACGGATCGGCAATTTTATTAATGGCGAATTATGGGGACGTGTCACAGATATGCCGTGGGGAATGGTTTTTCCGACAGGCGGCGATTTGCCGCGTCATCCCTCGCAATTGTATGAATTTTTTCTCGAAGGTGTTTTATTATTTTTAGTGTTATGGTTTTTTTCAAAAAAAGAACGACCGCGCTGGGCGGTATCGGGATTATTTCTCCTGCTTTATGGCATTTTCCGTTTCACGGTCGAATTTTTTCGTAACCCGGATCCCCAAATCAATTTTGTGGCATTTGGCTGGATGACAGAAGGCCAGTTGCTATCGTTTCCAATGATTGTGATTGGGTTTATGATACTGTTATGGGCGTATAGAAGGAAAAAAATATGCAGCAATATTTAGATTTTTTGCGACACATTCGTACGAACGGTGTGCAAAAATCCGATCGCACGGGCACAGGGACAGTCAGTGTGTTTGGTTATCAAATGCGTTTTGATTTAAAGAAAGGCTTTCCGCTGGTCACAACCAAAAAATTATCGTTACGCAGTATTATTCATGAATTATTATGGTTTTTAAAAGGCGATACCAATATCCGTTATTTACAGGACAATCAAGTCACGATTTGGGATGAATGGGCAGATCACAACGGTGATTTGGGTCCGATTTATGGCAAGCAATGGCGTGCCTGGGAGGCGGGTGATGGCAAAGTGGTTGATCAAATCAGTGAAGTGATTGCTCAAATTAAAAAAAATCCGGATTCGCGGCGTTTGATTGTGAATGCATGGAATGTGGGTGATTTATCGAAAATACAAGTAGCGCCGCCGCCTTGTCATTTACTGTTTCAATTTTATGTCGCTAATCAAAAATTATCCTGCCAACTCTATCAGCGTTCAGCCGATTCGTTTTTGGGGGTGCCATTTAATATTGCTTCTTATTCGTTGCTCACGCATTTCATCGCGTGCCAATGTGATTTAGACGTCGGCGAATTTGTCTGGACGGGCGGTGACTGTCATCTTTACTCGAATCATTTGGAACAGGCTGATTTACAATTGACGCGCACACCGCACGCATTACCTCAACTGATTTTAAAAAGAAAACCCGCATCGATTTTTGATTATCGATTTGACGATGTTGACATTATCCATTATGAAGCGCATCCGCATATCAAAGCGGAGGTTGCCGTATGAAAAAAAGTTGGATTGTCAGTGCGATTATTTTATTATGCAGTGCTTCTGGCATCGCGGAAACTCAAACAGAAAAAAAGTCAGAAATCAATACGCAGCAGTGCATTCCACTCGAAATAAACAGTGAAAATAAAGAAATTATTTTACCGGGTCCGGAGGAAGCGCGAAAAAATAAACTCTATGTTGTTAAAAATCTGACGGATAAAAGTATCTGGCTCGATCATCCCGTGCTTCATCCATCGGCGAGCGCAGGCTGGTCTTCTTATTTACGAAAAAATAATGCATCCGCTTTAATCGTGAATCGCAAAAATTTTAATTTGAATTGTGCGGTGATTAAACCGGGCAAAGTAGACTATCTGGATTGCGCGAAAGCCGTTTCCATTTGTTCACCCAAGGAAGTGCTATTTAAATCGTCGCGTAAAGGAACGTATTGGATAGCAGAAGATCAATCGTGGGAAGAGTTAATGAAAACGCTGGATAAGCGTGGGTTAATGGTGAAATGATTTTTTACCCGCAATATATGCGGAGCAGGCTCTTTTTCAAAGGGCGATGTTGCGTATTCGTCATTGCGAGGAGCGTTTTGTGCGACGTGGCAATCCAGAATGCGACCATCATTTTTGCAATTGGCTACATTCTGGATCGCCACGCCTCCTTCGGAGGCTCGCGATGACGAATGACGCAACATTACCTTTTCAAAGGGGAAGTGGCTCGATTGTTTTGACTTGTCACCGACTATGACTTCTCTTAAGCGGATCCGGTTTCACCGAATTCTCTAATTGTTTGCTCGAACCCGAGTTATTCAACCAATCCGAAAATTTACCCGCAAAATGAGTCCTCTGTTTACGAAGCAGCGGTTCTTCTAACGAGTCTGTCACTGACAAAGGTGAAAGAGGCTGTGCGGTTGGCAGTGAAGAAGAACGCGGCATGGAATGACTCGTAAAAAATCGCGGTGATGAATGATCGCTGGGAACGACAACGGGCATCGCACTTTTGAGAGCAGGTAAAATGGCGTCATTGTGAAACGAAACACCCAGCAGCCTGGAATAGGTTGCCGGATGCAATTGTGATAAACAGACACCAAACGCCGGCATTTTTTCAACCGGCATTGCTTGTAAATAATCGGTTATTTTTTCCAAATCCCCCACGCCTTTTTCATCATGCATGGCCTGAATCACCGCGGGAAATTTTTGTTGTGAATAGAGTTGATTCACTAATCGTTGCCGTCCCGGATCGCCATAAGTCGCCGTGACTTCAATAGAAGATTGTTTCATGGCTTCTTCAAATTGCGCTGTTGCTGATACAAGAGGATCCGGTGAGAGATCCCTGTTCGGCGGTACTGCGTCGAGATCTTTTCTATCATTGAATGCGAATGTATGTCTTACTAAAAAGCGTTGTAAATTTTGATAAGCTAATTTATCCGGGTAGTTTGAATGACCAGCAAGGTAGTGTCGAACTAATACACCAAAGCCCTCTTCTGAAGACTCGCCGGAAACTGGTACATAATGAAACTTCATGGCAAACAATTTTCTGGCTTGCTCCAGTGGCAACGCGTCAAGATAACTCAAAAATTTTTTCCATGTCATTCCAGCATACCGACCGTCTAAAAAATGTTGCAAAATAATTCCAATACTGATGGGTCTACGGGATGCTTCCTGTTTTTTCTTCCAAACAATAAATTGTTCAATCGCCTGATAATAATTTCGTACAACAGAAGAATGATTGCGTAATCGTTCCTGTTCCGATGCTGTCAACACGCGCGATCCGTGACGATCCGCAAAGGATATGCCTGTTCGAAATTCCAGTTGGCCGGTATTTCTTGCATGCAAAGCAGCTTGCGTCATTGTATGAAAAATCGGTATAAACAATTTACCATTATCGGTCAGAATAAATTGATCGGAAGTCAGTGTATCGATACTGATAAAAGCAGGATGATGATTTTCATAAAAACGATAGATGGGATCCACGGTTGGCATGAGTATCGAGTTGATTTGTTTATCATGAACAACTTTCGATTTTAATGATTGACGTTGAGTGTTTATTTCCTGAATTTTTTTTCCGACGTCTTTATACAATAGATTGGCGGGTTGATGTGTTGCAAAAATCAAATCCGTTCCTTTTGGCAGAATAGATGACGCTATTTTCTCTTCTGCCAGTTGCCAGCGTAATTTTGTTTTTAAGGATTTAAGCGTTTGTTCTATAGTGATCGTTTCTGGCGGTATGACTGGCTGTTCTGTTTTTTGTTTGTGGCGATTTTCCACGTCTGCCTTTATTCTCTTTAATTGTTCAGTATGAGATTGCTCGGCATGTTTTTTCGCTTTATCAAAAATGTCTTTTCTTCTGGCTTCTCTTTGTTCGGGTGTTAATTCTTTTTTTTCAAGTGGACCGGCTGTTTCCAGTGGTTGTGCGACAGTATTTTTTAATGCAAGCAATTCCGCATCCAGTGCGTCATTTTCCTGTTTCATTTTTTGAATGTCTTCCGGCGACATTGTTACAATCGCTTTTGAATAAACATCGGCAGCTGTGAGTTTCGCTTCGGACATTCCCGAAATGCGTTGCCAACGATTCATCATAAAATCCCTGAAAGGTTGCAGAGTGTCTTGATTCGGTGTCACAACGGTTTCGCCATACTTTTCAATCAACCGTTCATACTCTGCCAGCGTGAGCTGGAACTCGGCCAGTATGAGTGGATCCCATTGGGTTTTTTCATCAGGCTTGGGTCGTGTGATGGAAACAGTGTTAAAAATGTCTTTTATTGTAACGGTCGGTCTCTCTGAACTCTTCATAGGGATCTTCCTTTTTTGTTGTTGTGTCTCTGAATCAAACTAAAGTATCTCAAAGGGGATCACTCTGTCGAGCAAGTCAAAATAAATGTTATTAATCATAAAGTTAACTCACTTTTTTCGTTTAAATCCCGTAAACTGTAACACAAATAATAAAATAAATTAATATAATCAATAAGTTAACTCAATTTTCCCAGTAGTTTAGGTTGATTATTGCACAACTGAGATTTTTTCATATATAATATGTTCACCTAAAAATAGAATGATGACATTCGAGGATAAATCATGGATCCGCGCCAGATACCTTCTATTCCCGCTGCAGTTTATGGAAATGCGCTTCCACAAGGCTATCAAAATGTTTATGTCTTTAATCAATACATGCCGCCATTTCCCAGCCTGTATCCAATGCCGACGAATCCGGCGTCTGCGTATTTTCCTCCGATGAGTTTTGGATCGATGTTTCCCACCGCAACACCGCAATGGGGATCTCCTTTCAATTCGCAATCAACACAAGATCCTGAGGCAGCCATCGCTGCCATACAAGCGCAAGCAATACAGGCAATAGAGGCAATACGAAGAACAAGCGCAAACACACCTTTTTCCGTACCCGTTTCTGCATCCGTGCAAAAGCCTCAGGAATCAAAATCGACTACCGCAACAATCAGTCCATCCAAATGGCTCAAATCGCTTGAAAAAGCCCTCAATAAAAATTCTGATGATGTGATGTCAATTTGGGAAAACGGGTCTGATTATTATTCTTATTTGCAGTGTCAAAAAATAACAGTGAATGGAAAGAATTACCAACTTCCATTGGATGAAGTCGCCTATTATTTTTCGTTGACGTTATTATGTCGTTCTAAAACGATCGCGCATTTTATTTTTAGTAGGAATGAAAACACATTGATTCCTTTTATAGCCAAGCTTGAGTTACCTAAGCAGGCAAGTATCTTAGAGAATGTTTTAAAAACAGGATTATCATCTCATTATACGGAGGGTGATTTATTTATTTCCTCTTATCTAAAACACATGAATATTTCAACAATGGAAGCTTGTCTCGAAAAAATAAAACAATCTCCTGAGTCTGAATTAAAAGAGTTAGCAAAAAAGATTTTAGAAAATGAAATGGTCTCTCGTAAACCAGTGCAAGAAATTATTTTAGAAAGCGATGAAGAACCCGAAATAAAATCATCTGAACCCGCGCCACCCAAGCAGGCAATGCAAAAAAAACCCGCTAAAAATAAGAATAAAGACCAATGGTTTTATGCTAATAATCCTAATGAATCAGTTCCAAAAGACCAACTTGCTGGAAAATTTAAAGAAGGTAGCAACTCATATGTTTTAAAATACGGCGTAAAATCGGAAGTGATTACATTTCGAACCAGGCAACAACGACAGGATAATTCTGTCTGGGTATTTGCAAATGATGGTAAAAGTAAGCCCGAAAATGTTCCTGTTTCAGATTATCCATCTATCATAAAACGGTGTAAAAGAAGTGGTATGTTAGGAAATCGCATTGTTCTGACACTCCATTGCTATAATAGATTTAAATACAAAAAAAAATTACCCTTAAAACAATTGTTTGTTTATAAAAATAGTGACTCTAGTAATAAAATTTCGGAGATAAGACGAAAAATAGAAGAAAGTGCCCAAGAAAAAAAGAATAAAACGGCACCTTCTGTCATTGACTTAACGCTTGAAAACACCCCAACTATATCTGCTGAATCAAGAATGGCATCCAATACTCAACCAACGGAAGTATTATTGCCAAACCCACCCGAAAATAAAAATGAAGCGATGGTACAATTATCTGATCTTGGCGACTGGGATTTCGATTCAAGTTCCCGTTGGAGCTTATATACTCACGACAGTGAGAATGTTGATTCAGAGTTGCCAGAAGGTCCAAATTCTGAATCAAATCCATTTGAATTGAGTACTGAGCCCCAGTCGGAGCAGCCCAGTCTTCCTGTCGTCGCAGCGAGCGCACCATTGATTCCAGCGAGCTCTAATACGCCTTTTAATTTTTTCAAGCCTGCTGAAACAGTGAAACCCACAGAAGAATTGAAATTGGATCTAGATTCTATCGATCCGCCTGGCATCTTGCCTTTGACACATCAACTATCTTTGTCAGTGCCGTCAGAATTTTCTTTTTTAAATTCACCTTCTCGAACGCTCAGCGAAGAAATACCCGGATTGACTGGTGCTGGAATGTTTTCACCACCACCCGAGTTGCCAAATTATTTTCAAACGAAAAGAGATTTGCCAGACGATCTTCTGGATTTTGAACCTTTAACAAAATATCAAAAAAAATAAAGACAGGATTAAAAAAGGGTTCTTATTTTGGAATCATTACCGTAACCACAGAACCTTTATCGATTTCACTTCGGATCGCAATCGATCCATGATGCAAATCGATAATCGATTTCACAATCGAAAGTCCCAAACCAACGCCACCGGCTCGTCGCGTACGCGCTGAATCGACGCGGTAAAAACGGTTAAATAATTTCGGTAAATGTTCAGGTGCAATGCCAATCCCACTGTCTGTCAAAGTGATTTCTACCGTGTGATTCCATTCTTTCACTGAAAATTGAATGGAGCCGCCTTCCGGTGTGTATTTCAGTGCATTCGATAAAAGATTACTGAGCATTCGTCGAAACATCACAGGATTGACAGCGACAGAAGCATTGCCTTCGGTGCTAATTTGAATGTTTTTTTCATCCGCCAGGGCTTGATAAAATTCACAAATTAACGTGATTTCATTGGCAATGCGAACCACTTCTTTTCTGAGATGTAATTTTGGATTTTCTGTGCGCGCCAAAAATAAAATGTTTTCGATGATGTGCGACAGACGCTGCAATTCTTCCAGGTGAGATTCAAGCACTTCACGGTATTCACTGACAGTATGTGGACGCGATAAAATGACTTCTGCTTCGCCCATTAAATTATTGATCGGTGCGCGTAACTCATGCGCCAAATCACCCGAAAATTGGGTTAAATGCAGCACCGCATTTTCAATGCGTGCCAGCATGGCATTAAATGCCATACCCAACTTATACAATTCTTTTGGCCAGGAGGCCGGATCAATGCGTTGATGCAGGGAGCTCGCCGTGATTTGCTGAGCGGTTTCTGTTAAACGAAATAAACTCTGCATGCCGCGATTCGCAATTAAATAACCCAAACCGGTTGCAATCAACATAATGGTCAATAACGTAATGATTAATAATCGCGTGTAGTAGGCAACAATCGTTTGTTGATACGTAATATCCAGAGCAACTTGAATTAAAATCGTTTTATTCGTATGACCAATATGACTTTTTGCCTGCATTAACAAAAAATTATTGGTATCCGAATGCCAATGCATCATTTCTTTACGTTGCGAATGTTTTAAAAAAACAGCCTGGTTGAGTGCCTGATTAAAATGGGGTGTTTGCAAAATGGGGCGATTATTTTCATCCAGTATGCGAATATAATAGCGGTATTCTGCATTCGTTTCCATGTAAGCACTTTCTATCATTTCCTGTTTCAGCGTTAACAAATTATTCGGTTGATTAATTAATAAATTGCTTAATACGCTAATTTCATCAGACAAAAATTGCTGGTTGGCTTTATGTAAAATATGAAGCGTTGTTAAATATAAAAATAAAGACGTAATGATCAGTAAGACCATCGTCGTCAACCCATAAAAAAAAGTGAGGCGTGTTCGGATGGAATACGGTTGTTTGGATGCCGGATTATCGTTCTTCAAGCGTGTATCCTATACCACGAATGCTGTGGATGAGCTTCACATCAAAAGGATCATCCACTTTTTGCCGTAAACGGCGAATCGCGACATCCACAATGTTGGTGTCAGTATCAAAATTAATATTCCACACTTCGGATGAAATAAACTGACGGGATAACACTTCACCCTGACGCTGCGCCAAAAAAGTTAGTAGAGAAAATTCTTTCGGGGTTAAATCTAATTTTTGCGAATGACGAGTCGCGCGATGTTCAATTAAATTAATGTTTAAATCAGCAATGATTAAATGGGAATTTTGTCTGCCGGCACTTCGGCGTAATAACATGCGAATACGTGCGAGCAATTCAGAAAAGGCAAATGGCTTAATCAGGTAATCATCCGCACCCAATTCCAGTCCTTTGACTTTTTCTTCCACTTCATCACAAGCCGTTAAAAATAACACCCGTACATCGGGTCGTGAGCGCCGAATACCTGCCATCACACCCCAGCCATCGAGTGCTGGCAGCATGACATCCAGAATGATCAGATCATAGATATTTTTATTGGCCAGCATTAAACCGTCTTGACCATTGTTGGCAATATCCACTGTAAATCCATTTTCAGTGAGACCTTCCGACAGATAAGCTGCCGTTTTATCTTCATCATCGACCACCAGAATTCTCATAATTGCACCTTTTATATCCAGTCTGGGGGAGATAGGATAACAAAATTTGATCTTGTTGGGTATGGTTTGTGAATGACCACTATCCAGTTTCATCGATAAACGGTTATAGTATAGCTATGAAACAGTATTCATTGACACCGTACTCCTTATCCATTGATCAGGCATAGGACGACATCCAATGAAAACACGGAAACTCGGCAAGACAGGGTTGGAATTAACCGAATTGGGTTTTGGCGGTTTAGCGGTCGGTAATCTTTACCGTCCCACCACGAATGAGGAAGCCTATCTCGCCATTCAGGCAGCTTGGCAGGGCGGTATACGGTATTTTGATACGGCGCCTTCCTATGGCTATGGCTTGAGTGAACGGCGTATTGGCGATGCGCTCCGGCAATTTGAGCGCGACAGTTATGTGATTTCAACCAAAGTGGGCCGTTTGCTGATTCCAGATGGTCATCCCAAAAAAAATGAACGGTATCCGGGCGCACTGCCATTTCGTATTGAATATGATTATTCATACGATGGCATCATGCGATCGTTCGAAGACAGTCTGCAACGCATCGGTACCCATTACATCGATATGGTTTATATTCACGATATTGGTCGTTTAACGCACGGAGCGGCGCACGATCAAATGTTAAAATCCTTGCTCGACAGTGGCTATCGGGCGCTTCGTGAATTGCGCGAACAAAAAATCGTACGTGCGATTGGTCTCGGTGTGAATGAGTGGGAAGTCTGTGTGGAAGTGATGCCGCATATGGAATTGGATTGTTTTATGCTCGCGGGACGATATACCTTATTGGAACAGTTAGTGTTACAAACGTTTTTCCCGGAATGTGTCAAGCGCGGCATCTCTGTGATTGCAGCCGGTCCGTATAATTCCGGTGTATTGGCCAATGGTCAAAATTATAATTATGAAACAGCCGATCACAAGACGATTCTACGCGTCAATGCCATTCAAAAAATCTGTGACGCCTATCAAATAGATTTACCGCATGCCGCACTGCAATTTCCCTTAAAACATTCGCAAGTGGTTTCTGTGGTGGCGGGTGCGCGCACGGAAGAGCAAGTTGCTTTGTCTGTCAATTACATTCAGCAACAAATACCGGCCAGACTGTGGCAATCGTTAAAAGACGCAGATTTATTGGCAAACGAGGCACCTGTTTAATGAGTCAGGAGTAACGCGACGATGCATTTTCCGATAACAGATTCACATTTGCACCTGTGGGATGACAAGCATTTAACGTATTCATGGCTGCAAACCCTGCCTCATCTCAATCGATCTTATTTGTTGTCTGATTTTATGGAAGCGACTAAATCATTGCATCTGGAGTCGTGTGTATTTATACAATCCGGTTGTGAAGAGACGCAAGCGCTCGCTGAAGTGAATTGGGTGACAGAGCTTACCAAACGCGATGCGAGGATTCAGGGCATTATCGCGCACGCGTCACTTGAAACCGGCAAAGAAATTCGTCCTTATCTCGAACTATTAAAAAATAATCCTTTCGTGAAAGGCGTACGACGTGTGCTGTTGTCTGAAAAAAATGATTTTTGCCTGCAGGATAAATTTCTCGATGGCGTGAAATTATTGACGGAATTTAATTTCAGTTTTGAAATTTGTATTCGTGCCAGCCAGTTGCCCGCGGTGATTTGTATGGTGGAGCAATGTCCGGAAGTGAAATTTATTCTGGAACATTTAGGCAATCCCAATATGGCCGAAAAAGAATGGGATGTCTGGCAAAAACAGATCGGCATCCTCGCAGCGTTTCCGAATGTGTGGTGCAAAATTTCAAGGTTAATTACGGAAGAAACGCAAAATTGGAGTTCGGATCATTTGAAACCTTACATTTGTCATGTCGTGAAAGAGTTCAGTTACGACCGCGTCATGTTTGGCAGTGATTGGCCGATTGTCAATATGGCGAGTAGTTACGCACATTGGGTGCATATTTTACGGGATATCCTGGTGCATCATCAGGCGACGGAAGAGGAATTGAAGAAAATATTTCATGATAATGCGGTGCGGTATTATGAATTGCAGAAGGCGGTGGTTGAGGTGAATAAAGTATAAAAAATGTTCATTCGTAAAAGGTCAGGTGGGGTGGGTTGTTGTTATTTTTTGTGTGTGTGCTGTCACTTTCTATCCCGCGGATGTTGCCTTCTACAAAAAAGAAGCCCTTTCAAATATCATGAAAGGGCTTCTTTTATAAGCATGCTGCAATCAAGTCTGGCGATTATCGACAGCACACACACAAAAAATAACAACAACCCACCCCACCTGATCTTTTATATCAACCCTGTAAGTCACTAACACCCTTGCGCATTATAGCTTTTATTCAGGCGATTTAACTCCCCGCGCTGCTGGGTCGCCAGTGTGTTATTGCCTGTGGCGCCATTATAGATAATGCGGGCTTTCAATTCCTTGCAGACGGCGGCATGGTTATTATCGACAGTATTGGCACAGGAAGACACAAAAGCGGCAAGCAGGGTGATGGATATCAAGCGTATCATATATTATTTTCCTCCGTTTTCTTTCACTCTACTCCAAGGGTTATCGAATGTCATCCTAGAAAATAGTGATTATTAGGAGTATCTTTAGGGAATAGAGAATCTGACAGTGCGTGGAAGAGGAATGGAAAAAAAGAGAAAGCCCAAGCAAAAACATTATCAACAGCAGGATCGTTTTGCTTCGCGGGAAGCTGAAAAGTATGAAAATCCTATTCCAAGCCGCGAATTTATCCTGGAATTTCTAGCAGAATATGATCGTCCCCTGACATTGCGTCAATTACAAAATGAACTTGAATTGAAGGAATCCCAGGAAAAAGAAGCCTTAAAACGCCGTATGACAGCCATGGCGCGTGATGGGCAAGTGATCCAGAACCGCCGGGGTGCTTATGGTCTATTAGATAAAATGGATTTAGTTGCAGGGCGTGTGATTGGTCATAAAGACGGTTACGGTTTCGTGATTCCGGATGATGATAGCGGTGATTTATTTATCAATGCACGGCAAATGCGGATGGTTTTTCACGAGGATAGAGTGTTGGCACGTGTGGCCAGTATGGATCATCGCGGGCGGCGTGAAGGCGCGATTGTCGAAGTGATTGAACATAATACGCACGAAATCGTCGGCCGTTTATTAACAGAATCCGGTTCTTTATTTGTCCAGCCTACCAATACCCGTATTTCGCAAGATATTTTAATTCCCTCCGATGCAACAAAAGGGGCTAAACCGGGCCAAATGGTCGTCATTGATATTACGACGCAACCGAGTGGAATCACCCGTCCCGTCGGACGCGTTAAAGAAATCATGGGCGATCATATGGCGCCCGGTATGGAAATTGATGTGGCGATTCGTAACCATGAACTGCCTCATGAGTGGCCGGAAGAAGTGTTGCGTGAAGCCAGTCATTTTTCAGAAAACGTATCGGCGGATGCCATTCAAAATCGACTCGATTTGCGGCATTTACCGTTTGTGACGATTGATGGTGAAGATGCAAAAGATTTCGATGATGCGGTGTATTGCCAATCGCGAACGGACGGTTGGACGTTGTATGTGGCGATTGCTGATGTCAGTTATTATGTTCGACCCGATTCGGCGTTGGATAAAGAAGCATTGAATCGCGGTAATTCGGTGTATTTTCCCGGTCGTGTGATTCCCATGTTACCGGAAGTGTTATCGAATGGTTTATGTTCCTTAAATCCAAATGTCGATCGTTTGGCACTCGTGTGTGAAATGTCAATCAATGCCACCGGAAAAATAACGCACTATGATTTTCATGAAGCGGTATTTCGTTCCAGGGCACGGCTCACATATAACCAGGTAGCCAAGGTGATGCAAAACGATTTGGCATTGCAAAACCAATTGGCGGCAATTTTTCCGCATTTGCAATCCTTATTCGCATTATATTTTTTACTGCAAAAAACCCGTAAAAAACGGGGTTCGATTGATTTTGATTTACCGGAAACCAAAATTATTTTTGGTGAAGATCGCAAAATTGAACGCATTGTGGCACTTGAAAGAAATGATGCGCATCGTTTAATTGAAGAATGCATGTTGTGTGCGAATATTTCGGCGGCGCGTTATTTACTAAAACACGATTGTCCGGGATTATTTCGTGTGCATGAAGGTCCGTCACCGGAAAAATTAATGGATTTGCGGAAATTTTTAAATGAACACGGGTTAAAATTACCCGGTAAAGAGCAACCGACGCCGCGTGATTATGCGAAATTATTGGAAACGGTCGCCGATCGTCCGGATGCGCATGTGATTCAAACGGTTTTGTTACGCTCCTTGAGTCAAGCGGTTTATGATCCGGAAAATAAAGGCCATTTTGGTTTGGCATTTGAAGCGTATACGCATTTTACTTCACCGATTCGGCGTTATCCGGATTTATTGGTGCATCGTACGATTCGTCGTATTTTACAGCAGAAATTTGTGCCGGGTGAGATTGATCCGATTTATGAAAAATACGGTGAACATTGTTCGATGACAGAACGGCGGGCGGATGAGGCGACGCGTGAAGCTGTGAATTGGTTAAAGTGTGAATACATGCTGGATAAAGTTGGCGAAGAATTTCTGGGTGTGATTTCCAGTGTGACGAGTTTTGGGATTTTTGTGGAATTGAAAGAAATTTATATTGAAGGATTAATTCATATCAGTTTATTGCCGAATGATTATTATCATTTTGATCCATTGCGACATGAAATTTATGGCGAACGATCGGGGGTGCGTTATCGATTGGGTGAGCCGATTAAAGTGAAAGTGGTGCGTGTGGATTTGGATGAAGCGAAAATTGATTTTATGTTGGCGGATGAATTATTGCCGAAAGCAGAGAAAAATCAAAAACAAAATAAGCCTACTTCACAAAACAAAAAAAAGCGTGATGACGGCGGAAAAAGGCCAAAAAAGAGATCCAGGAAATAATGCATGAGTGAAAAATCCCTCATTTTCGGTCTGCACGCAGTCCAGGCTTTGTTATCTACCCATCCCAAACGTATTTTGCGATTGTTAGTGTTAAAAGACCGTCACGATCAAAAAATGCAATCTTTATTAGCATTAGCCAATGCGCATGGCATTCCTGTCGAAATGACACCGCGTCATGAACTGGATCGCATGGCGAATCATGAAAACCATCAAGGCTTGATTGCATTTTGCAAGCAGGCAAACAGTTATTCTGAAAATGATCTGAATACGATTTTAGATTCGGTGTCCGGTCCGGTTTTGTTATTGGTGTTGGATGGTGTGCAAGATCCGCATAATTTGGGTGCGTGTTTGCGAAGCGCGGATGCGGCTGGCGTGCATGCGGTGATTGCGCCGAAAGATAAATCCGTCGGAATGACACCGACAGTTGCCAAAGTCGCATCCGGTGCGGCTGAGACTGTTCCATTTATTCAAGTGACCAATCTGGCGCGTACGTTGAGATCGTTACAGGAACGAAATATTTGGGTGTATGGCGCCGCCGCGGAAGCCGATAAAACGCTTTATCAAGCCGATTTAAAAGGTTCGATTGCGTTGGTGTTAGGCGCGGAAGGTTCCGGGTTGCGTCGTTTGACGCGTGAGCATTGTGATGTGTTGTTAACGATTCCGATGCAGGGTTCTGTATCCAGTTTGAATGTATCCGTTGCGACAGGCATTTTTTTGTTTGAAGTCGTGCGGCAGCGGATTCAATAAATATTCAAAATTTATTTGTATATTCAATAAGTTAACTCACTTTTGTCTCAAAAATCGCTAAAAGTGTTACACACAATTAAAAAATATTCAATATAATCAATAAGTTAACTCACTTTTCCCAGTAAAATGGTCAGTGAAATTCCGTTATCAATAACGCTTAATTGTATTTTAAGAATTTGGCTTTATTATTGTGCAAATTGATTGTAATTGAATTGAAAAGAGTAATGAAATGGCAAAATGGCTTCTTCAAGATAAAGACTATAAACATATTCTCGTTCAGAGTGATTTGCGCGGAAGTCAGAATCCCTATATCCGGAAACGATTGATTAAGAATAATTTTCGGGTGACTGCCAAGGTCTTAAATCAAACAGAGGCTGAGGGCCTTAAGAAGATGCATGGCACTGATGGGGAATTACGTGGTATTACAATTAATGGCGATGATAGGCGTACTTCTATTACAGCAGAAGAATTAGAAACATTGCTTCCCGGGCAATCGGGAAATTTTTTACGTCACTACTCTCAATTTCCCGCTCAGGCTACTCTACAACCCATTACGGCGGCTCTGAATAATTTAGGGTTAGGCAATTTAAATGAGCAAGCGGAACAAAGCTTGAGAAGTTGCGGAATACCCAGTCCCAAAAGAAGATTAAGTGAAAAAATTAATATTTTATACGATAAGAATACCAAGACAGTTTATTATGAATCTATCGGTTTTTTTCAGTTAGCTATGATACCGGGAAAGGAAAAAAACGGAAATGTATGCGAAGTCTATTCATTATTTAAACTAGTCAAAGAACCTGAAGAACCTAAAACGTGGTGGTCTAAATTCATTTCGCCGAAAGAAAAAAGGGGATTTGAACTTGTTTGTTTTGCGACAGATGTGGATCTTCTCGTTCCTTTGTTTAAAGGCGATAGAAAAGAATTAAAAAAATCGTTTGAAATGGCACCCAAATTATCCTGGCGTCAACGGTTAAAGCAAAGTTGGGATGCTATGTTTAATAAACCTTCTTCAAAATCG
>CAZEEF010000022.1:0-16693 GCA_964511095.1 uncultured Coxiellaceae bacterium
GTGCTAGCGGTATTAATCAACTTCTTTTTGCTATTAAAAATGAATTACCATCTTGGCATCATTCTTTGGGGTAGTTTATTTATTTTTCCTTTTTTGAAATTACCTGTCGGTTTTATCAGAAAAAAATATGTTTGGATGGGATGGGGAGTGCTCTTTGCTTTATTGATATTTCAATCGATTACTATTCTTTGGCCAAACGGTCTTTTGTCGGCACCTTTGATTAGTAATGATTATATGGATATTCCGGAACAAACAATTATTGGAAAGTACCAGATAGACAATATTAATTATATCAATCAGCATCGTATTGGTGGCCTTTTAAAATATGATCCACGTTTGCCGCTGACTTCACAACAGCCATTAATGGCAGACGAAGATTACATCAAATTGCCTAAAACAAATGAGTTGACTCAATTTTTGGCGATGCATAAAGATGTTTACAGATATGATGATCTGTATCAGGGCTTGTTTGTCAATAAACCTTTAACATCGTCAGATAATGATGCATTGTGTAAGCTGGCTACCAGCGAAGATGATTGTAGGGAAATAACGCATTATTACCAATTTCGAACGTCATTGAATAAACGTGCGTATGATTCAAATGAGGCAACATTTATTAAATTTAATCGATATGAAATCGATACTCAAGCGGTTGCAGGGCATTATTTCCACCATCATAATGCGTTTTTAGGACCGATTAATGAATATAGACTGGGAAAACCAGCATCGCAGACAATGTTTTTATATGGTTGGTTGAATTCGATTGTTTTGTCAAAAGTATTATCAAAATCAGGAATTATTAGTTTTACGGGTTATTTAAAGACAACTTATTTATTTTATCCCCTTTATTTTTTCATGGTGTTATTGGCGGCCATTATTATTTTTCGAAATGTCGGATGGGTGTTTTTGGTCACTCTTCTTACATTAACCAGCGTATTTGCCATGGGATTTGAATCCATTCATCTTGCCCCGGGATTTAACCCAATTCGTCATTTTCTTGATATATTTGTTTTGTTATTCTGGTTTGGTTATTTATTTTCGCGGCGCCACAACGTTCTCTATTTAGGATTAAGTATTGTTTTTTCCATCATAGCGTATCTTGCTTCTAAAGAATTCGGTTTATTCATGTTTTTGGGTTTAATGGCCACTTATATTTTGCGTGCATTGAATGGTGTGAAACCCAAATTATCCGAACTTGTTATTATTATTTCGGGTTTATTTGCGTTAGGTGTCGCTTTTGTTTCGATAAAGGTAGGGGTCAATCCTGATTCGATCTATTATATTTCGGGTGTCACCATTCCTCCTACTTCCGAAATGGATGTATGGTCTGCGTTATTTATTATCAGTATTGGTTATATTTTCTTGTTGTTACGGCATTGGAAAGATAACCGTTGGAAATTTCTAGCACTCTTTTTGTTTATTTATCTTCAATTGTCGCTTATTTATTATATTTGGTATTCCGATAGAGGACATTTACTGATTTTTGCGGCAACCTGGAGCTTTTTTGGTGCGATTTTATTGAGAGAATGTTTGGGCAGTTATGCAGGACTTAAAAAAGTGGAAAACTATATCATTGCTCTGTTGATCGCATGGGTATTTGTTTCTTATTACATTCCATTGAGTTTAACTTATTTCCAATATCAGAATGAATATCTGGCTATTTTTAAAGAACATAAGCTTTACTATTGGGATATTCCCACCGCCAAATTTTATTCGACAATGGATCCAGGCCCTTTTTATGATGCCATTCATCTTATCAACAAATATTCTACTCAAAATGGTATTTATATGATTTCTAAATACGATAATTCCTTACCGTTTTTTGCCAAAAAATATAATTTAATGCCTTTTTTACAGACAGATATTTCTATAGTCAGTCATAAAGAATTACAGATAGGAATCAATGCGATTGTGACAGCCAAACCTGAATATTTATTTGTGGATTCCGATATTGAAAAGAATCGGGCGGGTGATATTTTTTGGCAAAATGACCCGCTGATTTTTGCGAATATGTATGATTTGAGTCGGGGTAGGACAATGGTGTTAGATAATTTAAGTGCGCTTTTTGATGCAGTTCGATCGGATTATCAGCTTGTTGAGCGAGGGCAATTGATTACGGTTTATAAATTAAAAGCGCCGGAGATATTTGAACGATCATAGTGTTAAGTTAGGGTTTGTAATCGGTTGTATGGATAACAGCAAACTGTACCCAATCGTATAACATTTTTTTCTTGAAAATGAGGGATTGATGAAATACTTGTACAACGAGTAATAATCGAACTGATTTTATTTGCTTTTATTAGTATTGGAAATTGATTAATCTTCGTATTGATATTGACAAAAGTGACAGAGATAGGATATTTAAATTTTCTAAAATAAAGATAAGTATAATCATCCAATACAATACCGGTTTGCTGCCTTTGATAATTAAGACAAAATCTTTTAGCTTGATGCATTTCACGTTTATACTGTCGATAATGAAAATGAACCAAACTGACGCCAGGTCCAGCGAATCCATTTAATAAAGGCGTTTCATAATTTTTTTGAAATAGGATAATCGAGCCAGTACCGCAAAGAATTAAATAAATAAAAACACATAAATAAACGGTTTTATTTAGATTTTTTGAAAAAGATTTATGTAGATACGCAATGAAAGTGATCAGGATGATCGCCCAAAAATAGCCGACATCATACCAATTTTTTGTTAAATTTAAGATATTTCCTGCAATCATTCCTAAGACAATCAAAAGTAATAATAAATGAGAAGAAATAAAATTGTTTGTTTGAATATCTTGTTTATAACGAATAAATAATTGAATCAGCAGATAGAAAAAGAGTATTAAAGAGTTAGTAATAAGTACGTAATTGATAATGGTGTTGTTGGATGACAAATCCGGCAAATAATTGACTTGAGAATTTGTTTGAAAAACAAGTCTATTTAATAACATCTTTTCAGACGCAAGGCTTTGTTTAAGTTGATCAATAAAATGGGGGAAGTTAAAAAACATATCACCTGGATTTATATTGAAACTAGCCATAAATGTTTTTCCAATGGGTGATTGGTGATATACCAATTCATTGGTCCATGCATGGTAATTTCCTATTATTAATAAACCCAAGAATAAATAAATGGCGAACTTAGAATAATTGTTTTTAAAATGAGAGTTTATTTGGAATGCAATAAGAAAATAAACAGGAACAAAATAAAGGGATTTTGCATGTATATAAAGCATTAATGAAACGCATAAATAGAAACAAATCAAACTGCCAATTATTTTCTTTGTATTGAGCTTGCTATCACAATTCAAGTAATAGATAAATATTAAAATAATCAAGCCAATTAAAATAATTTGTTCAGGCCGATTAATAATAAAAAAAACAGGTAAAACACCTATTGAAATACAAGCTATGACAATTCCTAGTGCAGCTATCACAGTAAATAAATTCTTTTGTGATCGATAGAGTAATAAGCCAGTTAACATGAAAGCTATCATGAGATATGATATAACACCCACTAGCCGTAAAGTGTAAAGACTATCAATTAAGCCGTGTAGACACCATTCAATAAACCCAGGGATATACCAGACAATGGGTAAAGCAGACAAAGTTGCAGAAGGTATGATATTGACATGTAAAGGAAAATCAAAAAGGGTGCGAGATGACCAGACTCTTATCGATATTTCATCTGTATAAATAGGAAATTGAGTAAGAAGCAAACAGATGTGAATATAGAAACATATTATTCCGATACTGAAAACCCAAAGAATCAATTTTAAGCCATCTAATAAAAATGATTTATTTTTCATAAAAGAAGTGCTCTACTTTATTAATAGTAAATTACCAGTCAATACGGTTTCACTTTCTGGTAAATTTTAAAAAGATAGATTACCATACGTACCAATTATGTAGGAATATTTTAATATATGGCTAATGTAAATGAAATTTTTTCTTGTGAAGTTTGTCATAACGATCAATTAATATCTGTATTAAATCTGGGCCGGCAGCCGCTGTGTGATGACCTTATTCCTATAGGCAATCCGTCGATTTGTGAAGAATATCCAATAGAAATTCTTTTTTGTGAAAAATGTTGTACGGCTCATCAACGATTTCAGGTTTCAAAAGAGGAATTGTTTCCAATTTCGTATCATTATCGGTCTAGATTTACTCAGGATGTTTTGGATGGAATGGTTTCCCTGGTTGAAACTTGCGAAAAACATCTCATAAATCTGGATAAAAAAACTGTTCTGGATATTGGTTGTAATGATGGAAGTTTATTAAATTTTTTCAAGAATAAAAATTGCAATACAATAGGTATTGAGCCTACGTCGGCGTGTCTCGATGCAAGTGAAATGGGTCATACTGTTTATAATGCTTATTTTTCAACAGAAATTGCCCAAACCATTTTGAAAAAGCATGGTCATCCCGATATCATCACATTTACTAATGTGTTTGCCCATATTGAGAATTTAGAGGGAATCCTGATAGCACTAAAAATACTGCTTGGATCTGATACTATTTTGGTGATTGAAAATCATTATCTGGGATCTATATTAGAAAAAAACCAATTTGATACTTTTTATCATGAACATCCCAGATCTTATAGTTATAGATCATTTCAATATATTGCCCGTTTATTAGACATGACTCTATTTGATGTTGAGTTTCCATCACGTTATGGTGGAAATATACGCATATTTATGTGTAATGCTTCTCATGTTTTAGCCAAAAAAGAATTGAAACAATCGAATGTTATTTGTCGCGAAAATAATTTCTTGACTGAATTCGATGGACTTAATAATAAAATAGCTATATGGAAAAATAAAAAAATAGCAGAGATTGATCATTATGTGGCTGTACACGGCAGATTACAGGCAAAAGCTTTTCCAGGTCGTTCTGCTATTTTGGTTAAATTGCTTAACTTAAATGAAAAAAATATTTATGCCGTGTATGAAAAACCTATTTCATTAAAAATAAATAATTACGTACCGGGCACACGTATACCCATTATAGCGGATACTGAATTATTTCAATCTTCAAATAAATCCAAGCCGTTATTAAATTTTGCATGGCATATTCCAAATGAAATTCGTGATTACATGAAACAAAACGGTTATCTTGGAGATATCATTGATATTGTTAATCCGGAAGATTTTCTAATGCATAACACACAGCTAGCATGAACAAGTTTGCTATTTTAGGTTCGGGTTTTGGATTATATGGGTATTTACCCGCGTTAATTCATTCAGGACAAAAAATCGTTCTGCCTTATCGGTATCAAACGCGTTTTAATCATAGAAATGAACTGAATCAATTTGCTGATCAAATTACCTGGTGCACAGACGAAATAAATGTCTTAAAATTTGCTCAAGGTGTAACATTGGCAGTTAATCCGGATCAACAAGTCTATTGGTTACCCATCTGCTTGAAAAGTAAAAATATTGGCAAATTGATTTTAGAGAAACCGTTAGCCCCTTCGCCTGCTATAGCAAGGCAGATATTGAATACATTAAAAAAATCACACCTGCCATTTAGAATCAGTTATCTCTTTCGTTACACAGTATGGGGAAAGTGGCTGCTTTCTCGATTAAAAAGTGATTCTGTCAAAGAAATCACTCTTGAATGGCGATTTATGGCGCATCATTTTCAACACGAAATAGTGACATGGAAACGTCAACATAACTTAGGTGGGGGGGTAATCCGATTTTATGGTATTCATTTCATTGCGTTATTGGCAGAGCTTGGTTACCAAAATGTTATTTTATCCGAAGTACGTAAATTAAATGATGAATATATCGCATGGAGAGCGATTTTTTCAGGCAATAATCTTCCTGATTGTCATATTATGATAGACACGCAGTCACTAACATCTTCATTTCGTCTTTTAAAGATAAATCAAGTGAATCAACACACTATCATCATGGCTGATTTATCTGATCCATTTCAGTCTTATGTGAGTTCTCCAAAAACAGACACACGAATTCCATTTCTTGCTAATAGCTGTCAATCATTATTAAATGAAACAGTAAATTATTATCAATGGTATTTTTCGACTATTGATCTTTGGGATGAAGTTGAAAAAAATATCAAATATTGTTGAGGTTTTTATGGATCGAAAAACGATTAGTATTATCACGCCTTGTTTTAATGAAGAAGAAGGTATCATGGCTTGCTATGAAGCAGTCAAAACCTTGTTTAACACGTCACTGCACCAATACGACTATGAACATATTTTTTGTGATAATGCTTCAACTGATAGAACGGTTCAGATTCTTAAATCAATTGCTGAACACGATAACAATATAAAAATTATTATTAATTCAAGAAATTTTGGCATATTAAAAAATACCTATAATGGTGTAAAAAATGCTACGGGGGATGCGATTTTACTTTTTTTGCCTGTTGATTTACAGGATCCACCCGATTTGATTCCAGAATTTGTGCGATTATGGGAAAGTGGTTATGAAATCGTTTATGGTATTCGTGCAAAAAGAGAAGAAAATTATTGTTTGGCAACAACAAGAAAATTTTATTATAAATTATTAAGTAAGTTAACATATGTTCAATATCCATTGAATGTCGGTGATTTTCAGTTAGTTGATAAATGTGTATTAAACGCAATGAAACAAATCGATGATGCCAGACCCTTTATGCGATTAATGACATTTGATTGTGGGTATAAATCAGTTGGCGTTTCATATACCTGGGCGACTCGCAAACAGGGAAAATCAAAAAATAGCTTATTTAACATGTTTGAGCAGGGCCTAAATGGGTTAGTGAGTTTTAGCGGCGCTCCCTTGCGAGCTGCTTTACTGATTGGTATGGCTATTGCGAGTGTCAGCTTGCTCTATGCTGTAAGTGTTTTTTTGCTAACTTTATTCGGTATTGTCAAAGTTTCTTCTGGCATACCGACCCTCATTGTTGCATTATTCTTTTTTAGCGGCGTTCAGTTATTTTTCCTTGGTGTGCTTGGGGAGTATATTTTTGCTATATTCAATCAAGTGAGACGAAAACCTCTCGTGATCGAAAGAGAACGTATAAATTTTAAATAAATAGAGTGGAGCATAGATGTTTGTTAAAACGTTACGAGCTAATATAAGATAAGAATAGTATAAGCGTGTCGTTTCATTGCCCTCTAATGCGGCAGAAACAGTCAAAGATAGAGATTTTGTATTAGACATTTTGGCTTATTAAAAATGAAAATTCTCAATTTTTTGTGTGATACAACTCCAACCCCTCCACCACCCCCCCAAAATACTTCACTTTCCCTGCTTCCAACAACAAAACCTTATTACAAAACTCCCGAATCACCTCATCCGTATGATTCGCCATCACCACAATACTCGATTCATCCAGCAACGAAACCATTTTCTGCTGCGCTTTTTCCCTAAATTCCGCATCGCCCGCTCCAAATATTTCATCAATCAATAAAATATCCGGATTAATGCTCACCGTTATTGCAAATGCCAGTCGTAACAACATGCCTGATGAATACGTCCGGGTTGGCATGTAAAGATAATCACCCAATCCCGTTAACTCGGCGATTTCTTGTGTTTGCGCTTTAATCTGAGATCGTTTCAAGCCAAGCAGTGCTCCGCGGATAAAAATATTTTCATAACCCGTTAATTCTGACTCAATACCTTGTAAAAGATCGAGCATGGGGGAAACTTGGCCATCAACATGAATATCACCCCGTGTCGGTTCATAAATTTTCGCTAACAGTCTCAAGAAAGTGCTTTTACCTGCGCCATTATGACCTACTAATCCAACGCGATCACCGTGTTCAATGGTTAATGAAACATTATCCAACGCATTCACCATGACATGTTGTCTTGCATCTTGAACCACGGAACCGCCGGTTGCCAAATGCAAAAATTGCTTTTTCAACGAGCGCGCATTCACGTTATAAACGGGAAATTCAATGAAAACATTATTCAAATCGATTCTTGCCATTTTAAACCTATATCCAATACACAATACGTGCTCTATAACGCGCAAATAAAAATGCGCAGATCAGAATGCCGATGATTGTTACAAACAATACCATGATCAAGTCATGCAGAGCCGGTAGCCCACCGGTTAAAGGTGCACGAATAATTTCAATAAAAGAACTAAAGGGATTTACCCATGCAATGAATTTTTTATTAGCGGGTAAGACATCAATCTTCCACATCACTGGCGTTAAAAAGAAAACAACTTGAATCAGACTTTTCACAATTTGTGAAATATCACGGTATCTGGAACCCAGCATGGCAAGCGTTAAACCAAAAAATAATGCATTAATGTAAATAATAAATAAGCCTGCAAACAGGAAAAGTGTATTCCAATTGACTTTCGCAACCTGATGAAAAATAGCCAGGACCGGGACAATGACCAGCATATTATGGAAAAAAATAATAATGTTACGCGCAACGATGCGATGAATATAAACCGTATAAGGTAATTTAATCTGTTTAAGCAAACTACCTGTTGTACTGAAGGTATCGGTCAGTTCAACAATCAGCGTCGAAATCAAAACCCAGGTAATGACGCCACCCACAAGGTAGGGAAAATAGGATTGCAAATCCGTATGAAATAAATGGCTATAGAGAAAACCCATGGAATACGCCCAAATCGCCATACTCAAGGTGATCCAGAAAGGACCGAGTATCGAACGGCGATAACGTAATTTGATATCCTGATAAGCCAGCATAAGCCAAATACGCCACTGGGCAAAGCCATCTTTAAAGTCTTTAAACGCCAGATATCTAGAATGAGTCAGCCTCGAAACCGCGAGTTGCGGTCTAACCGGGTTTACGGGCTCATTTATTGATAAATCAATGGATTCGGATGACATTTATAGCACATCTTCTCTGCTTTTAAAGGGCGAATAGTATCATTTAACTCTATTAAAAAGCAATTCGAGTGGCATCAACGACCTCCAGGGAATCGGTTGAATCTAGCCGAATGTGGATTGTGCGTGGTTCGTTGCGGTTCGGCGGGTTTCGCGGCAAATAAGGGATTCTGATTTTCTGAATAGAGAGGCTTTTTAGTTTTATAAAATGACCGAATTATTCGAGTCATGGATAAAAAATTGGGTTCATTAGTGATCTCTACTTGCGATCCTGTTGGCATACAAAATAGATTGCGCACGATATGATCCTGATAAAATGGATTTAATGTATTCCAGACTACCTCTTTTAATTGCCATTCATTCAACAATTTTTCTTTTTCTGTCGGACTAAGATGTGAATGTTTCGCACAAAAATGGCTCAAGAAAAAATGATTAAATCTTGTTAGTTTTGTTTCAGGATCAGAATTATTATAGGGATTTAACGTGTATAGCCTGGCTGTGATATCTTCAAATGTTAATTCAGGCAAATTGGGGACTTTGGGGAAATTGAGTATGGCATATAAAACACCCATGTTATGCATTTTAGTGATAATTTGATATGCGCTATAGGACGAAACTAATGCCCGCAATGCTGTAGTAAAGCGGCCTACATGTAATGACTTATTTTCACCTGTTTTTAAATAAGCATACAATATGCTTTTTAAATTTTCATTTCGTAACAGGTTTTCAATATTATTATCCGGTTTAAAACCATCAGGAAAAAAATCCAATTCTTTTTTCACCATTCGTAATACTCTTGTGGGATCTTTTTCAAAATATTTTTTATCTCTCAGACTGATTCGTTTTTGTTTAAAAGTAATAATATCAAATTCAGAGCCTTGAAGTTTCAGATTCTGTCTATTTCCAGTCAACAAAACATACAAACTTTCTAGGTTGATACCGCCGGTATCCACCGTACGTAGCATGGCATTATCATCCGTTTCCCCCGGATTTTTTTTCAACGATGTTGCAATTTGGAAAAGGTAAGTTTTACCATCTCGGGTTAATTAAAATTGAATTTTTGGAAATTGACCATTTATTTTTTTACAGGTTTTTGGATCTGCGATTGCTTCTATTTTTTGAATAAGATTTTTTTCACTATCGGCGGTTAAATCAAATACTCGAAGATCGTAATCGCTCTTATGTTTTTTTCCCGGTAAAGCTGCATTGGCTGCACCACTGCCTGCTAAAAAAACATTTCCAGTCACTGTTTGAATATGATCTGCCACATCAAAAACAATTTTTTCTATATTATCGGAATTGATATCGATTGTTGCACTTGATTTAATGTCAGCTTTTTCTTCTTTAACTTCTTTATTTTCGTTAACAGGCGCGTGAAAAGATACCGTGAATACGGATTGTTGTTCCTCGGGTGCGCGGATATTTTCTAACGCTTGCAAACCCTTACGTTTATATTCTGAATCGGGGTGATGCTGTAATGCATCAGCTAATCCTGCTATTTCAACTAAGTTGATATTGCTAATTGTACCTGTTGAAAGCAACATTGAAATAGACCACAAACAATCCGCAATTTCTTGAGCTGTAGCGCTAAAACGTTGTTCATGAAAATGTGAAATTAATTGTTTAATCTCTGCTTTAGGCGGGGTTGGTAATTTTTCGGATAAAATAAGTTGAGCGATAGAGGATAAAACAGTAATCTTGTCTTGCTGACTCGATGAATGTTTAGTATTAAATAATATTAATAATTCTTTTAATCGCTTAGAGCCTGCTGTATCCAATTTTTTGGATAAAATTAATTTAGTGATAGAGGAAAAGTAACTGGCTATATCAGTTGATGAAGCCACATCACGATAGTTATAAAATTGGTCGAAATACCTGGAAATTTGTTGAGTGGGACTCTTTGTCAGATAGTTTGAAGTCCATAGCATTGTGATGCAGTTTAAAGCCATCGATATATTGCCAACGTAGGATACTTTTCCAAAATTTTCTTCACCCATTATTTCGAAAGTTAATTTTAAATCCCATGTGTCAACTAAATCCTGAATTTGTTGTTTAATATTTATTTCAGGCAGTTTTTTATGTTTAAACAAACTAACGATAGCCCACAAAGCCAATGAAATACTTTGAGGTTCGAGAACGGCACGATTTGTGTAAATTTTTTCAAATAAAAGGCCTATTTCAGTTAATGGTGGATTTACGTGTTTTAAATCGGAAGTTAGCATAAGAGCCATATGAGATAAGACTTTTGAGCTTTCATCGGGTGTGAGATATTGAATATTTTGCTGAATCAAATCACACGTTTTAAGAAACAGTATTTCTTTATAGTACGGTTTGGTTTGACCCTGCGTATTCAGTTCAGATAATTGAACTAATAACCATGAGATAACATACCCTGGTTTTTGATCGCTAATGTGTTGATAAAATGGAGGAAAATCATAAATCTGATTTATACTTAATTTTTGTTCGTCATACATAAAGTCAAACATTAGAAACCACCCCGTTTTTGTGATTATAAAATGAACAGTCTAATGAGTTTTTTTTGTATTTACAAGTTAAATTTGTATTGAATGAATACTGTTTTTACTGGGTAGTTTTTTAAAGCTCAGCCTTATCAAAACTACGCTGCGTTTCACCCATCGAGATTTTTCGAGATTCACGCAAGTTTTTTATCAAACGTTTATACCGTTTCCATTTCGGAAATAGTTTATAACTGAGTTCACAACAAAACCGTCTGAAAAAAACAGGTGTTGTTATAGGTAAAAAATAGAATGTAAAAAAATCGAATCGATTTTTTAGACCAGGCAATTTGATCAAACTGCGTATTCCTTCGCGTAATGTTTCAAAATAGCCATTTCGATAGGTTGCGTAAATCGTACATTTGATTAAGTCACCGCGCTGTAATTTTACTGTATTTTGCATGAGAATTTGATAAATATCAGGATCTAAATCGGATGCTAATGCTTTGACAAGATTTAATGTATCTATAAAAAGAATCTGACTTAAACGTACACCATCGAAAATCAGGTTATGCCAGTTTTTACCCAGGTAATAACTCACGCCATACGAGAGCGCTAAACTATTTCCGTGTTTGATGATTAACAAAAGCCATATGATATGCGGCCATGGCGAATTTAAACGAGTAATAATAGGCCATGCGACAGGCAAAATAGTGTCGATAGTGGATTTTTTAAAAATTAAGACACTGATTTTTCCGCAGACATCAACAAGTGAGTGTTGCAAAAATAGTTTCTTGTAATCAAGAAAAGTAGTTTGATGAATGCTCTGAAGATGGACGCGTTCACCGGTTGTATCAAGAATCGCGCCGCCAATGAGGATATCGGGAAAATGAAAATCTCGGATATCTTGAATGATTTTTGAAAGACTGTTCGAAACAATTAAATCATCATCGCCAAAAAGCCACACGTATTGACCACGCGCTAATTGAATGACCGTTTGGAAATTGGCATTCGCACCATAATTTTCTGGATGACGATGATAACGGATAAAAGGATAATCATGGCAGAGTTGCTTACAAAGCATTTCCGTTTCATCTGTAGAAGCATTATCCGATATTAAAATTTCAATTTCTTCACCGACGGTACTCTTTATTTCTTGAATTAACGATAATACATTTTCCTGCAAAGGCTTGCATCGATTCCAGGTCGGAATGGCTATCGTCAGAAAAGGTCGATTCATCATTTTCTTATTTCCAGAAGGATTGATTAACACCCAGTGATTTTTTTATCATCACGGGAATAAACGGTTCATACAAGCCAATTTTATAGGCAATGAATTTTACCAACGTGGACATCAATGCCCTGGGTATCCATCGATATTTTTTCTGTTGCAGCAAATAACGTATTTCAGAATGGATAAACCGCAAACCTTCGGAATCCGCTGATTTAAATTCATTGATAATCCATTTTTCCTGTCGATGAAAGACACCAATCGAAAAATAACGATGAAATTCCTGTCGCAAACTCAAATTATGCGAATGATAAATACAGGCTTCTGCAGCATAACGAATGCTGTAACCATGCAATAACAGTTTAGCGGCCACATACGCATCTTCACCGGTTAATAATTTTTCTGGAAAGCCACCCATGGCTTGCAACGCTTGTCTTTTGTAAGCCGCCAAATTATCCGAGTTAAAACAGGTTTTGATGCCCAGATTTTTTCTATCCGACAGACATTTCGTTTGACTTTTTTCAGGGTAATTAAACAAACGACCATGAATGCTTAAGGGATTGGCTTCGGGTTTGGGTAATTGCCTTCCATAAGCGCAGCCGATTGTTTCATCCAGAAATACATTTTCGATTAATTTTTCAAATGTGTGTGGATGAGCAGGGTAGGCATCTTGTGTCATGTAAATATAAACATCTGCATTGACCAGTTCTGTCGCGAGGCGACGTGTGCCGCCATGATCAAATTCCTGCTGCGGAATGGTATGCAACAACACATTATATGGAGACAGTAAGTCACATGTCTTATCCGTTGAACTGGAATCTATGATCAAAATGGTAGACGGCTGTAATGTCTGTTGCAGGATACCTGCAAACAAGAGCGGAATATCGCGTTCAGCATTAAAAACAGGGATGACCAGAGCAATAGTAACCATTAGTTGATATGACCTTTTTCACGTAAATAAACATCCAGCGCTTCTTCCCATGTCGGAATCGTGCCAACGCATTGGCTGAGTTTGGTATTATCCAGCGCACTGAAAGCAGGACGTAATGCGACAGAAGGATAGTCTTTTGCAGCCATGGGTTCAACAGTTGCAGCCACATTCGCTTTCTCAATAATTTTTTTAGCGAATTCATACCAGGAAGCCTTACCTGAATTGACTGCATGATAAATGCCGTGAGAAATATTGGCTTGTAACGCTGTTAGAATAATAGTCGCCACACTTTTGGTCGAAGTAGGCGACATTATTTGATCTGAAATAAGGCGTAACTGACCTTTTTCACGACCCATTCGAATCATTGTTTCAACGAAATTACCGCCTTTGCCACTTGCGCCTCTCAAGCCAAACAGAGAAGCGACTCGAAAAATAATTGTATCTGCGTGTACACGCTGAGCCAGCGATTCACCCATTAATTTTGATGCACCATAAATATTTAAAGGCGATGGTTTATCCGATTCTGTCAAAGGTCGATTGTTTTCACTGTGACTAAACACATAATCCGTACTGATATGGACAAAGCGCGCATTTTTTTCTTTGCAAACAAGCGCCATTTCTTTCACACAAAATGCATTGATTAAAAAAGCCAGTTCAGCGTTTTTTTCTACAACATCTGTGTTGTGATAACTCGTGCAATTCAATAAAACATCAAAGGATTGTGTCTTTATTTTTCGTAGTAATTCTTCTTGATTCGTAATATCCAAATCCGATCGCTGCCATGCAATGATTTCAGCAGGTTGCCTCGTTTTTTGATTTTGCTGGATCATATCAGAACCCAGTTGTCCATTGGCTCCTAATAATAAAATTTTCATAAAGATAATATTCCACCGTGTAATTCAACGTCTTTAATAATTTGCCGCCATTTTTCCAATTCTTTATACCAATCCAATGTAATGGTTTGTAAGGATTTATCGATTTCACCCTTCGCTAATTTCAAAACGATTTCGTTTGCACCACGTTTGGCATCCCATGACGGTTTCCATTGCAAGCTATTTTCTATTTTATCAAAACTGACTTTGTAACTGCGATGATCGACATCACCATACCATTCGATATTGACAGGCGTATTTAATTGTGTGGAGACTTCGTTAGCAACAATGTCACCTAATGGCCCTAACTGATAATTATTGTCATTGCCGCCCACATTGAAAATTTCGCCATTGATTTTTTGCGCGTCTGCTGTGAGCAATAATACCATCACATCGGTTGTATCTTGTACGTGAACCATCGGTCGAAATTGTTTACCATCGCGCATTAATGGCAAGACTTTATTTTTCCACGCACCGTAAACCATGCCATTAATCGCTAAATCAAATCGCATGCGTGGACTGTAACCGAACACAGTCGCCTGACGCAGGACGGTCACCGTAAAATGATGATCAGCGAGCGGTAAAATAGCCTGTTCCGCTTTTTCATTGGCTTTTGCATAGACAGTCAAGGGATTGGTTGTCGATGTTTCATTGACGATATGATCCTGAAAACCATAAATGCTGCAACTCGAGGGTAAAATATAACGTTTCACACCCATTTCTTTGGCGAATTTCGCGGTTTGGGCACGCGATTCATGATTGATTTGCCACGTGGCATCACTGAACAATTCACCGCTCGGATCATTCGAAACGGCCACAAGATCAATCACACAATCAACATTGACAAATATATTTTGACTGAATTTGCGTGAATCTTCCTGAATCATTTCAAGATGAGGATGTTCTGATAATTTATCTTTACCAAAGAAAAAACGATCGATTGCTTTGACGTGATACCCTTTTTCTAATAATTTTGGCACTAACACGCTGCCGATATATCCGCCTGCGCCTGTCACCAATACTGTTTTCATAATGACCTCTTTTTTCAGGTGTAAATAAAATTATTGTCAGCGTCTTTGAGGAATGGCGCTTTCAAATCTTTTTCAGAAAGATCAGGCTGACGGATGGGCCACTGTATGTTGATGGCGGGATCATCAAAACGAATACAGCGATCATGTTCAGGACTGTATTGTTCAGTGACTTTATAAATTAATTGCGTATTGTCTTCCAGCGTCAAAACACCGTGGGCGAAACCGGCAGGGATCCACAACATATTATGATTGTCTGCGCTTAATACTCTGCTGACCCATTTTCCGTAAGTGGGCGAATTTTGACGGATATCGATGGCGACATCAAAAATACTACCGGCAATTACGCGCACTAATTTTCCCTGTGCTTTTGGATTGGCCTGGTAATGCAATCCTCTTAAAACACCCGCTTTTGATTTGGAATGATTATCTTGCACGAAATCGTGTTCGATGCCATTCATTTTAAAATCAGTCATTTTATAAGTTTCTGCGAAATATCCGCGACTGTCAGGAAACACTGTGGGTTCGATTAAAATAATTTCTGGAATGTCTAATCGGGTAAACGTAAACGGCATGACTACCTCATCAAATAATTATTGACAACATATTTTGCAAATGCCATGGAACTCGTGAATGCGGGCGATATGGCATTTAAAATATGTAAAGTATGTTCTTTTTTTTCAACTAAAAAATCCATCATTAATTCATTTTTATTGACATCAATTAATTGCGGACGAATTCCCACTTTTTGTGTGGGGATCATCCAACTTTTTTCTAAATGTTTTACTAATTTTTTTGCATCGCGATAAAAATAGGACGAGCAATATTTTTTAGGTTCTTCCAGTGCCACACTACGAAATTTGGGATTCAAATAAAATAGTTTCATTTGATGCCAGAGTATTTTTAAGGCTTCCGAATTCACGCCTTGCAAAATACCATAATTTTCACGACCAAAAGCGGGAATGGCTGTCGGGCCAATATAGACATCACCTTGTAAATTTCGTGTGAAATGGACACCTAAAAAAGGATTTCGTAAATCAGGCACGGGATAGATGTTGCCATTCACCAAATACGATTTTTCTTTAATTAATTTTTTATAAATGCCTTTGAACGGGATTAAATAATAATTTTTACCGGCATCCAATGCATGTGCGACTTTATCTGCATAAGCACCCGCTGCATTGATTAATGTTGTAAAACGGATGGATCCTTTATTGGTTTGAATCGTGTTAGCATTGATCGATTGAATAAAACGCGTTTCAAACTGAATGGAAACTTTTTGGGATTTTTTTAAATCATCCTGCAGTGAATGCAAAATCGCTTTATTATCAACGAGGGTTGTATA
>CAZEEF010000023.1:0-16467 GCA_964511095.1 uncultured Coxiellaceae bacterium
CCCCAACGGCAAAAGAGAATATGCCGTTTTTAGCGCATTTTTAGAAAAATAAAATTGCTTGGAGACTAACCTGTTGATAACATTATTCATGCCCGATTGATTATCACAGGCAATGCCCAACACGAACCCTTGGAAAATGATCATTCGATTAACCCTGATTAATTATTCAGATTAGTCATAAAAATAAGGAAATAAAGAAATGTTTGGAAAACCGAAACAACAGAAACCAGAAAACGAACAAACGCCAGCGAATGAACAAAAACCAACAGAACGAGAATCATTACTTCTTGAAGCAAATGAATTTATCGTCCAAATCAGAATGAATTGCCCCTTCACAGATGATAAAACCCGAATTGAGCAAATGTATGAAAATCTGCAATTCTTATCTGATGAAAAAGATGAATATATTTCTATAAGTTACGCTTTAGAGGCTAAAAAAGGATTTTATAAAGATTTGTTATCTTTAAAAAAATATGGTGACCTTAAATCAATTCCAGATAAAGAATTACCTTTATACATTGAGTTGTTGAGACAAGAGTTAACTGATGTCGTCATGCTATTGAAAAATGCTTTGGTAGATGTAAGGAATATTACAAGTACATTTTTAAATGAATTACCTGATAAAGCATATTATAAACCATTGAGGGACGAAATAAATAATAAACTAAGCGCACCTAAGTTCAGTTGGGCGTTTCTCAATGAATTAAAAGAATTTAATGCGAATTTCAATTCCAAAAAACAGAAACTACTCCAAGAAATGTTATCAGCTAATATAAAGCTTATTTTTCCTGCTTTATTTTCTGATAGTAGCAAAGCTCTTACCGATTTTAAAAAATATGAAATCATATTAGAAAAATTAGATAATTTTTTCCCAAAATGGTCTGCTAATCACTACGATGAGGTTGACAATCTCGTATTAGAATATATTAAATCATCGGAAAAAGGAGACATTCTTGATGCTAATAAATTGGTTGAATTAGAATGGTATGTTTCTATGATGGCGAGCAGAATGAAGGCAGCACAGCCAAGTCCAGCAACTACTCCTGCGGCCATGTATAGTCCGTCCTCTAAAAAGAATGTGCCTACATTGGCAACTACTACGCCAGATGTGAGTGACACTTCACAAAATACACGCGGTTTAGGATTAAGATCAGAATAGATCCTGATGCACTACCTCACGAGATACGTTTCGCGCACCTCGTGAGGGTAGTCGAATTGACGAATGCAACGGTCAAGACATGACATTTGACATTCATCAGTTTGTTTCCTAGTATGCCCATTCTTTATTTCTGTCATGAGAACACTTTATGGAACCCGTTGATAACATTATTCATGCCCGATGGATTATCACAGGCAATGCCCAACACGAACCCTTGGAAAATCATGCGTTGGTGATCAAGGCTGACAAAATCACAGCCATTCTTCCCAGTCAGGAAGCCACGAAAAAATATTCGGCTCCCATCACAGAACATTTCTCATCTCACGCGATTATCCCCGGTTTAATCAATTCACATACGCATATTGCAATGAATTATTTTCGCGGCATGTCGGATGATCTGGCTTTAATGAATTGGTTAAACAATCACATTTGGCCTGCTGAAAAAAAATGGGTGAATCATGAATTTGTTTATCAGGCTTCCTTATTGGCCATGGCTGAAATGATTCGTTCTGGCACCACCTGTTTTAATGATATGTATTTCTTTTTATCGGCTACGGCAGAAGCGGCTGAAAAATCAGGAATGCGTGCGAATATTGGAATGACTGTTCTGGAATTTCCAACGAATTGGGCGCAAACAACGGATGACTATTTTAGTCGTGGTCTCGAATTTTTCGAACAATACAAAAATCACCCACGAATTACAGCAACACTGGCACCGCATGCGCCTTATACGGTATCAGATCAGTCCATGCTCCGCATCAAAGAGCTTGCTGAAAAACAGGATTTAAAAATTAATTTGCATTTACATGAAACAGCGGATGAAGTGAACCAATCGTTAGATCACTTTAAAAAACGACCGATTCAACGCTTGAATGATATCGGTCTGATTTCACCGCGCTTAATTGCCATTCATATGACCCAGCTGAATGAGGAAGATTTCGCGATTTTGATAGAAAAAAAACCCAGTATTGTGCATTGTCCCGAATCGAATATGAAACTGGCAAGCGGTGTTTGTCCCGTTGAAAAACTCAAATCCCATGGAATCACTGTTGCATTAGGAACGGATGGTGCGGCCAGCAATAATGATTTAAACATGTTAGGTGAAATGCGCTCTGCTGCCTTTCTTGCAAAATTATCTGATCGCAATCCAGAAAGTTTAGCCGCAGCACAAGCGCTGGAATTGGCGACCATCAATGGCGCAAAAGCATTGGGCATGGATCATTTAATTGGATCATTACAACCCGGCAAAGCCGCCGATTTTGCAGCCATTCATTTAGATCAAATCGAAACTCAGCCCGTTTATCATCCTGTGTCACATATTGTGTATGCGGCCTCACGGCAGCAAGTGACAGATACGTGGGTGGCAGGAAAACGATTAATGAAAAATCGTCAGTTGTTGACCTTGGATGAAAATGAAATACTTCATAAAGCAAGGGAATGGGGTGAAAAAATCAGGAAGGGTTGAGATAAGTATAATCAACCCTTTCTGTCATCCCCTATTTTGTATATAATTCGCCTCCTATTAGCCATTTAAGAAAACCAACCTGGAGGCGACATGTCTGTTGAAAGAACCCTATCCATTATCAAACCTGATGCGATTAACAAATGCTTAATCGGTGAAATTAACCGCCGTTTTGAAAAAGCCGGCTTACGTATTGTTGCAGCGAAAATGATGCATTTAACCCAGAAACAAGCTCAAGAATTTTATGCCGTTCACAGTCAACGTCCTTTTTTCAATAGCTTGGTCAACTTTATGAGTAGTGGCCCTGTGATGGTTCAAGTATTGGAAGGCGATAATGCGATTGCGCTCAATCGTGAAATCATGGGTGCCACCAATCCTAAAGAAGCCAAAAGCGGGACAATTCGTGCAGATTTCGCAGATTCGATTGATCACAATGCGGTTCACGGATCCGATGCGGCCGATACAGCGAAACAGGAAATTGCGTTTTTCTTCCGTCCAGAAGAAATTGTCACTTACGTGAAAGCAACCGAGTTAGCATAATGTCCACACTCACCCAGACAAACAAAATCAATTTACTCGGCCTTGATCGCAAAGCGATGGAGGCATTTTGCATTTCTCTGGGTGAAAAACCGTACCGCGCTACCCAAATTTTAAAGTGGATTCATTTTCAGGGCGTCCACGATATTCATGCCATGAGTAACATCAGTAAAACATTACGTGAAAAAATCACAGAAATAGCCGAAATTCGTCCCCCTGAAATCGCTTACGAAAGCACTTCGACAGATGGCACACATAAATGGGTTTTACGCTTGATAGATGGCAATTGCATCGAAACGGTTTTTATTCCAGAAAAAACACGTGGAACGTTATGCGTTTCTTCACAAGTAGGTTGCACATTAAATTGTGATTTCTGTTCGACGGGAAAGCAGGGATTTAACCGCAACATGACCAGCGCTGAAATTATCGGACAATTATGGGTCGCCGTGCGCGGTTTATCAAAAAATACTGGACTTCATGATCATGCGGTCACCAACGTAGTGATGATGGGAATGGGCGAACCTTTATTAAATTTTGATAACGTTGTCAGTGCGATGGATATGATGCTCGATGATTTTGCTTATGGACTGTCTAAACGCCGCGTCACATTAAGCACCGCGGGCGTTATTCCCGCCATGCATGAATTGCGTAAAATCAGTGATGTCGCCTTGGCTGTTTCATTGCATGCACCCAACGATGAATTACGTAACATTTTAGTGCCACTTAATAAAAAATATCCCTTGAAAGAATTGATGGCTGTTTGTAAAGATTATTTTAAAGAGGATAGAAGACGTTATGTCACGATGGAATATGTCATGCTAGCGGGCGTGAATGATTCGCCTGAGCATGCACGGCAATTGATTCGTCTGCTGAATGGTATTAAAGCAAAAGTCAATTTGATTCCATTTAATCCATTTCCGAATACAGCTTATAAGCGATCTGACGCGGTCACTATCGATCATTTTCGTGAAACATTAATGAATGCCGGCATTAATGCTATCACCCGAAAAACACGCGGTGATACGATTGATGCTGCCTGCGGGCAGTTAGTCGGACAGGTCAAAGATCGAACGCGGCGCAGTGAGCGGTATCGTACTCGCATCGCCCAGAAAGAGGAGAATCATAGCTAAACAAGTATTGTATTCAAAACAAGCAATATTTCGCTTGGCGATAATAAAATATATGCTTATCATATGAGTAAGACGATAGCAAACTTGAATCAACTAAATTTAATATGGAAAAAGTAAACCCATGACGGACGCGAATCAGGAATATACGTTAGGAGGCTTCGGAGCACGCTTAAAAACAGCCCGAGAAGCCATGAATTTATCACAAAAAGATGCGGCACTCCGATTGCATCTGAATCCCAACATTTTGCAAATACTCGAGACTGAAAACTTTCAGAAGGCGCCTCCTGCCACGTTTATGCGTGGATATCTGCGTTCCTATGCTCGTATGCTGGATTTTAATGAAGAAGATATTAATGCAGCATTAACACAATCGGGACTTGAGCCTGAGCCACGATCATTGGTGATCCCCACCCTGCGTGAGGAAATGCCGATGAGTGACCCTCATGTACAACGCATTTCAACTTATGTTGTGCTGGGCTTATTTATTTTTGTCGGGATTTGGTGGGGTTTTCACTCCTCTTCCAATAATAATACGACAGCTCGATCGACTCAACTTGCAGCACCCTCTGTACCCAAACAACCTGCTATTGCACAGCCTGCTACCGTCACCCAGCCCGTGGCAACAGCGGCTACCGCGCCCCCATCCAGTGTCGCCGCTCCAGCCACCGTGCAACCTGTTGCGCCCGTTGCACCACAACCTACGGTAGCAAGTGCGCCTGCCAGCGGAACGCCGGTCGTATCAACAGCGCCAACAACGACAGTGATAGCGCCCTCGGCTCCGCCCGCAGCACAAGCACCCGTTACGACACCGCCAGGTTCCACAGCACCTAACGTAGCCAATACAACCAATACGACAGGGACACTTGCTACCACACCGCCGGCTGCTCCGGCTGAAGTACCACTTGCGACTGCCACTGCTGCACCACCGGCTGCAACAACGACCACTCCGCCTGTGACGATTCCCTACAGAGCACCCAATACAACGGTCGCGAGTTCCGATAATTCTGATACACCTAAAAAACAACACACCCGACATCATCAACAACACGGTACGGTTTCTGGCTTTTCGATGGCCTTACCTGAGCCCGGATTATAAAATTAACGAGAAATAAAAAAGGTTTAAAAAGTGGCAACTCTTATTCAAGCAATTCGCGGAATGAATGATATTCTGCCGGCAGAAACTATTATCTGGCAATTAGTTGAGGATACCATTCGTCAGGTTTTACAAAGTTATAGTTATCAGGAAATACGCTCTCCCATCCTCGAAAAAACAGAATTATTCAAGCGTTCCATTGGTGAAGCCACGGATATCGTCGAAAAAGAAATGTATACGTTTCTGGATCGTAATAACGATAGCCTGACCTTACGACCGGAAGGCACAGCTTGTTGTGTGCGCGCAGGGATAGAACATGGTTTGTTATACAATCAAATCCAACGTTTATGGTATATCGGCCCGTATTTTCGTCATGAACGCCCACAAAAAGGCCGTTATCGTCAATTTTATCAATGTGGCGCAGAAATGTTTGGTGTTGAGACACCGGAGGCTGATGCAGAATTAATTTTATTATCTGCAAAAATAATCGAAAAATTAGGCTTACGTTCTTACGTCCATCTGGAATTAAATTCATTAGGTTCCACAGAAGCGCGCGCAAGTTATCGGGAACAACTCATTCAATTTCTTTCAGCGCATCAAGATCAATTAGATGAAGATTCCAAACGCCGATTGATAACCAATCCTTTGCGTATTTTGGATAGCAAAAATCCTGACGTACAAACACTTTTAAAAAATGCACCGCAATTGGTTGATTATTTAGATACAGAATCACAGGCACATTTTTTGAAATTACAGCACTATTTAACGACCGCTGGCATTTCATTTACGGTGAATTCACGTTTGGTCCGCGGATTAGATTATTACACCAAGACAGTTTTTGAATGGGTCACAACCGAATTAGGTGCACAAGGCACGGTATGTGCGGGCGGACGTTACGATAAATTAGTCGAACAGTTAGGCGGCAAAGCCACACCGGCATTAGGATTCGCAATGGGCATAGACCGTTTTGTATTGCTGCTGCAACAATTTCGAAAAAATTTACCGACTATCGCACCCGATATTTATTTTATTTCGGATGGCGAAACGGCTTTTCAACGTTCCCTTATAGTGGCAGATCAATTACGTGATACTATTCCCGGATTGCGCATTCAAACGCATTGCGGTGGTGGAAATTTAAAAAATCAATTTAAAAAAGCTGACAAAAGCGATGCTAAAATCGCTTTGGTCATTGGAGAACAGGAATTAGAAGCTAATACAGTCGGTATTAAATTTTTGCGGGAAACGATTCCGCAAAAAGTATTGCCGCAAACTGAGCTTTCAGAGTATATAAAAAATATTTTTTAAAGAACTATATACTTTGGAAGGTTTTGCAATTAATAAATATCAATCACACACTCAACTTAAAAAATTATCATACACTACAGGAAATTATTAATATGAAAAAAAATCACATACTGCTTTTTTCACTCAGCCTTTTTTGCTTTGCGTTAAACCCCGCTTTTGGGTCCCCCAACACAAAAGGTGAAAATCATTGCATTACTGAAATGAAAAATAACGAACACACGTGGGCAGGTGGAGTACTCGGGATGCCTGATTGTCAACTGCAAGATGAAGATATGTTGGCGGTCGCAGATTATTTAAAAAATAAACCAGAAATTGTTGGCGTCTTTTTTAAGAATAATCAATTGACATCCAAAGGTGCCACCCTACTCGCCAATATTCAAACTCTCCATGACCTCACATTGGATGATAACCTTATCGACAATGACGGCGCGAAAGCGTTGGGAGAAGCAAAAAATATCACATCGTTATCACTGTCAAATAATAAAATAAATGATGCAGGTGTCGCCTATCTTGCAAAAAGTGAATCGCTGACTCAGTTAGCATTGAGTGGACTTGTTATTACATGGCAAGGTGCGGAAGCATTAGCCAACAATCAATCGATTACATTTCTTGAATTAAACAATGATAACGCACTGAATGATTTTGGCGCTATTGCTCTCTCAAAAAGTAAGACGTTGCACACTTTATATTTAGAGAATGATCATATCACCGATTTTGGTGTAAGCGCTTTTAAGGAAACGCGTATTGATATTCTCGATTTGAGTCATAATTCGTTGACTGATAAAGCGACAGTCGATTTAGCCACGATCAAATCAACCACGTTAGGTTTATCGAATATGGCATTCACCAGTCAAGGTATTGCCACACTTGCCGCCAATCGAACTATTAAGAATTTATTCTTGATGTCAGATCAATTGTCAGATAATTCCTTGAGACCATTAGCGGAGAATCACACCATTGAAAGTCTTTTTCTGGACAATAATAAAATTCAAGGGGATGGATTAAAATATTTTATTCCAAATAGTGGGCTTCAAACTTTATGGCTGAATAATAATGAAATAGATGATACCGGTGCATTTTATATAGCACACAATCACAATGATTTAAGTTTTTTATGGCTAAGTAAAAATAAATTAACGAATGAAGGTGCCTATTCTTTGGCTTCGTATGCCAAATTAAAACAATTGGATGTATCGTATAATCATATCGGTCCGAAAGGTATCGCTGCACTTCACTCGGCGATGGGTTCGAATGTGAATACCGAAGGAAATGATGGAATAAATGCTTCTCATACGAAATCAAAGTATGCTTCGTATCAATATGATTTGTTGCAAAAAAGAAACAAAAATACAACGTATCAAATATGGAAGAATAGTAACTCGTTTAACAATTAATATTCATGTCGCTATCCCGTGCCTGTTCCGGCACGGGATTCAGCGGCTGATTCCTCTAAATACCGCATCGCTTCTTGAACTAACACATCCGTGCCTTTGTGGCTCACACCGGATAGTTTAAATACTTTACCTGTCCAGCCTAAACGCTTGACAATTTCATCACAACGCTCATCCACTTCATTTTCTGGCAATAAATCAATTTTATTCAACACTAACCAACGCTCTTTTTGAAATAATTCCGGACTAAATTTTTTTAATTCTTGAGTAATGGCTTCAATCATTTTAACCGGATCAGAATCGTCTGGCGGTACGATGTCAACGACATGAAACAAGAGTCGAGTGCGCATCACATGCTTTAAAAAACGAATACCCAGACCTGCGCCTTCGGCAGCGCCTTCAATTAATCCGGGAATATCGGCTACCACAAAACTACGATGCTGTGAAACACGCACCACGCCAAGATTGGGATGCAATGTGGTAAAAGGATAATCAGCCACTTTCGGACGAGCCGCAGAAATGGCATGAATCAAGGTCGACTTGCCTGCATTTGGCATGCCGACCAAACCGACATCCGCTAATACTTTCAGTTCTAATCGTAAATGACGCTTTTCGCCTGGCTGTCCCGGAATCGTTCGACGAGGCGAACGATTGACACTGCTTTTGAAACGCGCATTCCCTATTCCATGCGCCCCTCCTTTTGCAACACAAGCTATTTGGCCATGTTCGGTTAAGTCAGTCAGCAATTCATCCGTATCTTCGTCATAAATAAGCGTTCCGATGGGTACCCGCAGCGTTAAATCTTTGCCCGCCTTGCCAGAACAATTTCGACCAGCGCCTTTTTCACCATTTTGTGCCTGAAAAGCTTTGGTATAACGATAATCGACTAACGTATTAATATTTTCATCCGCCTGCAGGAAAATACTACCGCCATCACCGCCATCACCGCCATCGGGTCCTCCATTGGGCATAAATTTCAGTCGCAAGAAACTACAACTCCCATTACCGCCATCCCCTGCACTGACCTTAATTCTTGCTTCATCAATAAATTTCATTAGACTGACCAGATAAAAAAAAGGCCCCGTTTTTTACGAGGCCTTAAAAGTTTAAAAAATTTCTAATTAAGCAGCCACTTCCGAATCCAGCTGAATTGGCTCAATACTCACACATTGCTTTTTCAAGGGGCCTTTGAATGCAAATACCACTTTGCCCGGCACTAATGCATACAAAGTATGATCCCGACCCATTCCAACATGGCGACCTGGATGAAACTTGGTTCCACGTTGACGCACAATAATTTCACCAGGATTAACGACCTGGCCACCGTAACGTTTTACGCCTAAATACTTGGGTTTAGAGTCGCGACCGTTACGCGTACTACCACCCGCTTTTTTATGTGCCATTGCTATACCCTCTATTCTAAATTCGTTGGGCTGGTAGCCCAACCTACACCCAACATCATTTCACCCAATCTTGGTAATCTTAATTTCTGTGTAATCCTGTCTGTGGCCCATTTGTTTACGATGATGCTTACGACGTTTGAATTTCACAATATGAATTTTCTTATGACGGCCATGCGATAGGATAGAAATGGCCACTTTACTATCTTTTATGAATGGCGTACCCACTTTAATATCGTCCCCATTCACCAACATTAAAACCTTATCTAAATCAATGGTTGAACCCACTTCAGCGGTCATTTTGGCAACTTTCAACGTTTGTCCTTCAGCGACGCGAAATTGCTTGCCACCACTGGTAATTACTGCATACATGTTCTATCACTCCAATTCCCGAGGATTATTATATCGTTCTGAAAAGAGTGCGATTATAGGCCATAGCCCGGGCAAAGTGCAAGGGTAAATTTACTCGAATAACAAGCCTTGACATCCGCCCAGTCCGACCACTAGCATTCAGGTTTGCAATAGGGAAAATGACAGAGAATTCGCTGAATATGCCATTGGAATCCATACGTTCACTTGTACAATCGGATCTTGAAGCCACAGATACATTTATCTGTACGGAACTTTCGTCCGATATTCCATTCATTAACCAACTGGTTGAGTATGTATTGACCTGCGGCGGCAAACGCGTCCGACCTCTGATTGTTTTACTGACTGCACGTGCTTTAAATCACCGAGATCAACAACATATCCACCTGGCAGCCGCCATAGAATTGATTCATACAGCCACTTTACTCCATGATGATGTCGTTGACAGTTCTGCCTTAAGACGCGGCAATAAAACAGCCAATCATATCTGGGGTAATGAGGCGAGCGTCCTCGTCGGTGATTTTCTCTATTCCAGGGCATTCCAGCTGATTGTAAAATTAAAAAACCTGGAAATCATGGACATCTTTGCGAATGCAACGAATTTGATTGCTGAAGGTGAAGTATTACAACTGATTAACTGCAATGATCCTGATACGACAGAACAGGTTTATTACGATGTCATTCAACGTAAAACAGCTAAATTATTTGAAGTGGCTTCACAGGTGGGTACAGCGCTCTGTCAATATAATTCCAACGAAATGGCTGCCATGCAACAATATGGCATGTCGATTGGTATAGCTTATCAATTGATCGATGATGCATTGGATTACAGTTCTTCGGCGGCGGAAATGGGAAAAAACAGGGGCGATGATTTGGCAGAAGGCAAACCGACATTACCTCTTATTCATGCCATGCGTTGTGGCACGAAAGCCGAAGTCAAACTCATTCGGAAAGCCATTCAATCGGGTTCGACGAAACATATTGATTCTATTCTTACAATCATTGAATCCACGGGCGCCATCGAGTACACTGCGAACGCTGCAAAACAGCAAGTGCAACTTGCCACAAATAGCTTGACTCATATTCCCGAATCGCCTTATCGACAGGCGTTACATGATTTGGCAGAGTTTGTGGTAGCAAGGAAATATTAGCAAAAACGGGGTGTAGCTCAGCCTGGTAGAGCACTGCCTTCGGGAGGCAGGGGCCGCAAGTTCGAATCTTGTCACCCCGATTAGTAAAATCAAAAGGTTATGAGCTAATATTGAAATTATAGGATTCTTCTGGAGTGCAACTGGAGTGCGGAGCGAGTGAATCGATATAACCTTTAGTAAACCCCAACAAGAAAATTACGATTCAAAAATTAATTTCATTCAATTATCACCACTTCAAGAAATAACTTTGAACATAGCCACCGAGAACAACACATGATTAAAAAAGTTCTAAAGCTTGGTAGATATCAGCACTATAAATCAGGGGACCTATATGAAGTTATTGGTACCGCTCTCCATACTGAAACGCTGGAGGAGTTGGTTATCTATAAAGCACTTTATAATTCAGAAAAATTTGGCAATGATTGTGTCTGGGCTCGCCCAAAAGAAATGTTTCTTGAAAATGTAGAATACAAAAACACTCTATTTCCACGGTTTAAATTTATTGAGCCTGTTGATTACTAAAAAAGGAACTACAAAATTATGTTTATCATTATTTTAACTTATAAAAAGCCCCTGATCGATATTGAAAAATATCTCGAAGCACATCGAACCTTTGCAATAACCCACTAACTATTGAAGTAACAGAAGTAACAAATAACACGGCATGGGGTGCTAACCAAGCCCTGTACGTCGGAAATGTGGTCCAGGTTTGTTTGTAGGATTTTTTTGTGCCGAGTCTCGAGTTTGATTTTTGCGCCCTTCTGAGGGATGTTGTTCTGTAACAGTCTTCTTGTTTAAATTAGCGGACAAATCAGTTGTTAAAACAGTTTTATCCTGACTAGCAACTTCTGATCCTTCTGTTTTTGATTTTGATGATTGTGCGTGATGAGAAACATTTTCTGTTGGGAGCTTCTGTTCTATTGATTGAGTTAAATTAATATCTAACTGAGCAACCATGGATGTAGTGGAGCTAGTTGGTCTTGTCTCTTTAGTTTCTTCAATTTCTACTTGGTAACTTTTTTTCAATGTGCTAGCTAGCATATGAGGCCAAGATGCTTGCCAGCAAACAAAACTATGCGCACCATGAAATGGTTGATACTGATAAAAATTTTCGTCATATCCTTTCTGGCGCATGGTTTGCATCATGGCCTCATTTGCATTCGTTAATGATCTTTTATTATTAAAAAGACCCGTTTCATCACTACCTGCATCCATCAGAAAATGACTTGGATGATTAGCTTGATTGAAATCAGGAAATTGAGAAATAGCTGCTACTAATTTTTCTTCGCTATAACATAAAGCGCCGCTTTGCGAGATAACACGCCAGCTTTTTTCGGGATATTTTAGCGCAAGGTACATGGATGTTAATCCACCCAAGCTTGCGCCAGACACAACCGTATGATCATTTTCGCAATTAAAATCTTGACGCATTTGTGGGATAAAATGTTCTGCCATAAATTGTATGAAGGTTTCATTACAATTATATTCAGCAAATCTACTCCCGACTGCGGGACAAAAAACGACAACTGTAGGAGGTATTAAATTATCAGAAACCATTTTATCTAACATCTGCGGCATATTCATATCAACAAATTGAGCGCCATCAAGTTGTATCATTAACGGATAGGGAGGATTTCGAGATGGATCATAATCCGGGGGCAAATATACATAATATTGACGTTCATTAAGAAGCGATACAACATCTCTTTCAATGGCTTCGCGACGCTGTTCAAGCTGAGCTGGAGTGGTCACATCTTGTAATGTGTTCATCAACCGAGGTGCCTCTTTGTTTCTAACCCAATTATTGCAAACCGAAAGCGGCATACCTACTAAAGTATCTGTATTTTTAAAAAAAACACCCCATTGATTATCTTCCTTGTTTCTGGTGAGTAATATGTCACTTGTACCGGAAGGATGTGTGCTATCCCAGTTAGCAGCTGCTGTTTTAATTTCATCTAAGGAATTGCAAAAACGATATTCAATTTTTCCTGCGTGATAAAGAAAACGTTGATCCAGATGCCGTTGCTGTTCCGAATAATCTATTTTATGTTCTTGAAACCGCTCTTCATTTATTAATCGCTCTAAATCTGCTTTAGCTTCTACTGCAGAAGAGGGTGAATAACCATTTCTGGGAGCGTTTGGCATAACTAATATGGAATTACGTGTTCGCTCAGAAGGGTCAGGATGGCTAAAAAATAGTTGAGGATTATTAGGATCAGGGTGAGCATATTGATGGTTCTCTGCTGTATCTCGAACTTCCTTAACAGCTTTTATTTCAGCGTCTCTGTTCGTTGCCATTGCAAGATCGCGGTTAGCCCTGGCAATTAAGTCAGGCATATTCGGCTGGACAACAAATGAATAGTTTGTTAGTAAATCAGCAGGGAGAGTTAAACTGACTGAATATATATTTGTTCCAGGAATATGCTTTAAGTGATGCTCTTCATGAAGAGGTAATTGATTAAGATCACAATAACGATTTGTTTCTAGTAATACATAAACTTGCTGATTATCTCGTTCGGCTTCAGGTGCTTGCCACAGGAATGTTACCTTTTTATGAGAATCATCAGCATCGATATTCTCTATCAATGGCGTTCCTGTTTTTTTAGCATTTTCCCAAAATGTTTTAACATAACTATCTTTTATAGATTGAGGGGCATCTAGTTCCAGTAGATCTTGTAGTGCCAGATGCAAGGGGGATCGCAAAGTAGTCATGTTGCAATACTCTTTATAATAGTGCCTATTCATTAAGTATAAACTATTTAGCGCTGTAAGTGCGATTGGTCGGACAAGAGTCGCAAGCACTTGGTTATAGTCGAGTTAATATAGTAAAAAAACCTCTAAATAGAGGGGCTTTACCCTGTTTCCGTCTATGCGCACATCACTTATTCTTTTGTTTAATACAAAGGGAGTTTTATATCCCGGCTTATACCGTTGCTGAGTTGTGGGTTATTATAGAAAATGCTAACGTGAGTCTCTAAACTATGCGGCGGAAAGATTCATTTATGCTATATCTTTATGATTATATAGGAAAAGTAGTTTCCTATTTTTTTATATAGTTAAAAACGAGAGACCATGAAGAAATTAAGCAATAGACAGAAATGCTATTTAGATATGATTCGCTATTTATCTTGCTTTATTGTATTTCTAGGCCACTATTTTCAAATCTTTATTAATAGACTATTAAATGAGAATTTTTTTAATATACACAAATCCTTATCATTATTATTTCACCTTCCCAATTTTGGCGTGATGGTTTTTTTTGTGTTAAGTGGATTCCTAATTACCTACAGTACCATCTTCGACATAAAAAAATACGGGTACTTTTCATTAAAAAAATATGCGGAAAAACGTTGTTTCCGGATATTACCTCCATTATGGTTTGCCTTAATTTTTAGTATCGTAATTTTCGCTATAATAAAGTGCTTTCATTTATTTGGTTCAGTAACCTATGTATTACCTGGTGATTTCTATAGTATTCGCTCAAAGGCGATACTGCCAATCCAAGAAATATTACATAATTTTTTCTTAATACCAGGAAAAACAGGCGAGTTTAATGCCACATTATGGTCGTTAACCTATGAATTTTTCTATTACATACTATTTGCTGTAGCATTGATATTTATATCCAATAAACAATGGGGGCTTGGAAGTATTATCTTATTAATGATTGGCGCAATAACATTAACACTTATACATATTAATGAAGATTACCTTAATGCTTTTACTCGAGAATGGAAATTATTTGTTGTTTGGTTATTCGGTGCATTCCTTGCTTGGATTTATATGATAGATGCTCTTAAAAAATTATATAAAGTGATTTACATATTACTTTTTATGTCCGTTCTAGCCATTTTTATTAATGAAATTAATTTCTTTTTAAACTATCCAACATATGAATGTTATTTATTTGGTATCTTGGCCTCATTATTAATTTGCTACGTCCTTACTACAGAGCATAACCCAGGTAAGACATTTACCCTTATATCAAAAGGCAGTCAATATACTTATACGTTATACCTTATACATTTTCCGTTATATCTTTTTATTCTGTCTTTATTGGGACATCGATTACTAAACTTTACAGTTTTCGATTATATTTTACTTTTCCTATTTGCACTAATCCTTACTAACTGCATTAGTTATTATATCGCTAGTGTTATTGAGAATCGTCAACTAATGAAAAAATTGGCAATCCAGATTGTAACAATTTCATGGAAAAACCAACCTCTAGATATTCAAGAAAAAAATATTTAGAACGAGAAGAGTATTAAATCTCCAAAAGAATTTGGCTTGGAGTGGAATGCTCGTTTGTTCCGCTAATATCAAATCAATTTTTAATTTCAGCGTCATCGTAAATTATCATCTAATGGCCCATCACCAAGAAGTAAACATCTAGCAATAGCCATCTATTAACGCCATAATATTTCAAGGATTAAAATGGTTATTATATCAATGCACTACCAATGCTTGCACCGCCATCTACATATAAAGTTTGACCTGTAATAAATGAAGCTTCTTCAGATAATAAAAATGCGATAGTTGCTGCTACTTCTATAGATCTACCTAAACGATACATAGGAATCCGTTCCAATGCTTGTTTTTCTTCAACACTTCCTTTGGGATTATTATGTCTAAAGGATTCTGTATCCACTGGACCCGGTGCAACAGCATTCACAGTAATTCCTGTTCTAGCCAACTCTAAAGCCCAGGTACGTGTTAAAGCGATTAAACCTAATTTTGCAGTACAATAACTACTAAGATTCCTTCTTCCCAAAATGGCGCGGCTAGATATGTTAATCACCCTTCCCCAGTTTCTTTCCTTCATCCCTATCATAAAAATTTTCATCGCTTGCAAAGCAGGTATCAAATTCATGTTTAATACATTTTTAAAATCATCAAGATTAATTGATTCCAGTGCTTGTGGTATCACAATCCCAGCATTATTTATTATTCCATCAATGTGATTTTTACTATTTATAATGTTAAATATTTCCATCGTTTTATTTTCATCTGATAAATCCGCCTGATAAAGATCGCCTGGAAATTTTGCTTGATTACGTGCAATACCAACAACTTGATGGCCTTGATTTGATAAAGCTTCGGCTACCGCAAAGCCAATGCCTTTCGTAGCTCCTGTAATTAGAAAAGTACGTTTTGTATTTTTCATTTTTTAACGTCCTCAAAATCAAGATAAATTTTTGTTCTTTTAACTTCATCTATGGTGAATTTTATAAAATTAATCGCCTCATTTCTTGACGCCATTTGCTTTCCATATTCTAGCCAGTTAGATATTTTTTTGCCACTGTATCAAGCTAAAATTACCACTGGCTGACAAAGGAAGTGGGATAAATGCAGAGCTCACAGAAATTATCGATTCTAGTTTGATCAAGTAATGTACATAATGACGCCGGATTTTCATGAAATTTCAATTTACCTATTGACCCTCACATTATGTCACCCCATATCTTCA
>CAZEEF010000024.1:0-1916 GCA_964511095.1 uncultured Coxiellaceae bacterium
ACCCATGAAGCTTTTTCTGAAAGCAAAAAACAAATAATTTCTGCTACATTAGCTGGTGTCCCAATTCGGCCAATTGGATGAAATGTATGGAAGCTATCCAAAGTCTCACGAATTTTCTCTTTGGTAATAAATGCATCATAAATGGGTGTTTCAACTACGGCTGGAGATACAGCGTTGACTCGAATATTAAATGCAGCAAGCTCCATAGCAAGATGTTGCGTTAATGAGTGTAACCCCGCTTTAGCCATTGAATAAGCTGAGGATGGAGTAGCAAGAATGGCTTGTTTTGCCCACATTGAACCAACATTTACAATAGCACCTTTTTTCTTTTTTACCATTTTTTCAGCTATTTTTTGTGTAATGAAAAACAATCCCCGATTTAGATCGTTATAGTTAGCAAAGTCTTGATAAGTGTGATCTAAAAAAGGTTTTGGAGAAAATACCCCCGCACAATTGACTAAGCAATCAGCATCAGGACTATTTTTTAAAAAATTATCCAATTGCTCTAATTGTGTAATATCACAAGTATGTGATTTAACATTTCCAAACTGTTGCAATTCTGTTTCTGCTTCTTTTAACTTAGATTTGTTACGCCCTACAATAGTCACTTCTCCCTTTTGCATTAAAGAAAGCTTAGCGACTTCTTTTCCTATACCGCTACTCCCCCCAATGACGACTATCTTTTTATTACAAAATTCATTATTCATACATATCTCCATAATACCTACTAGTAGGTAGCATACTAAGTAAAAAAATTACTTCAAATTTTCTATTTGAACGACTAATTCTTTAGAAATTGAAGTTAATAACTCTGGTTTATTTAACATTTTTGCCATTATCACAGCGCCTTGCAGAGAAGAAATAATTTGCCATGATATATTCCGTAATCGTTTATTACTCAATGATGAATAATGCGAAGACAAAATCTTTGATAACCATTCTGTATTGTCCGCAAAAAAAGATCGGACTTCTTTTTTAAGAACATCAGGAAGGGTTTCAATGTCTGAGGCTAAGGTTCCACAGAGACATAATCTATCCTCCTGTAATACTGCTTCGTAAAGTTTGGCGTATTTACTGATTTTATCTGATAAATTTTTTCCTTCCTTAGCAATTTTTGCTAAATAACTGACGAACCTTTCTCTATAACGACGAACTACTGTTACAACTAAAGCTTTTTTGCTCGGAAAATGGTGATGGATACTCGCTTTACGGATCCCAACGACTTGAGAGATGTCCGCATAGCTAAACCCATTATATCCTCGCTTTTGGATTATCTCCTGAGCAAAATCGAGAATTTCAGTTTTTTTAGATGATGATTGCATAATGTGAGATCCTACTAGTTGGTAGGCTGCCTGTCAAGCACTCACGTGACTCACCACTATCTCCTACAAACTATGGGTTTTGCTCCTGCTGGCGCTGGTGCAACAGCAGCGATTGAGACAAGTTGATTATCTTTCTGTAAATCGGCTATTGTTTCCTGTAATCTACCGAATGCCTTATTACACTCTGGAACACAAAAAATCATACTATCACAGATAATGGTGCTAGGTCTTTTCTTCAATGATTCAAATACAGACATCGCTTGATCCCATTGGTCCGGAAATTTTTGCAAAACATATTTTAATACATTGAGATCGGGATAAAATGCGGCAAAAAAAACATGATTATACGGCCTCTGATCTTCTTTATTTTTACAAATAGTATGTTCAGTCCCTCTCTCACATATCAATTGAATCGTTTGGAGCGATTGTCCAAACAAGATCGCATTAAATAAAAGAGATTGATTGATACGAGCCCCTTGATGAATCAAGGCTTGGATCACGCGTTCTTTTTCAGGATCATTTATCAACTTATTTAATGACTCCCCAGCCTGATCAGGTTCCATAAAACAATAATGCTTGATACAGTCTGGTAAC
>CAZEEF010000024.1:2016-16076 GCA_964511095.1 uncultured Coxiellaceae bacterium
CTCCCCAGCCTGATCAGGTTCCATAAAACAATAATGCTTGATACAGTCTGGTAACACAGTTTCGTTTTCTCGCCAACGATGTTCTTCAATTTTTTTAATTAATTTTTCACGAAGAGAAGAATAAAGTTGATTATATGTACCTTTGTTATAAGTTTTATGAAGCTCATCAGTTTCACTTAATTGAAATGAACAAAAATTATGTCGTCCATTCAGTTCATAAAGATTAAAAAAAAGTTCTTTATACTTTTTTAAATCGTCCTTATTTTGTTGTGAGGATGCTTCTTTGGATTCATTAGCTGGCTTAAAAAGATTTCTGAATATAGTTCTGGGGTCGCGATTACGTGACATAAATAAACACCCTTTAAAATGACGTTTAGAAAAACTGGGAATGTAATCAGTTTTCTTATTTTTTTCAAGTTTAATAAATGTTTAGCTATATTTAGCAAACATGGCCAATTAATACTCAAAATAGGCGGTTATAAATGGAAATTGCCTTTAACTGTTCACAATATGTTAAAATAAATCAATAAATCTTACATTCAGGTATTATATGAAAAGACTTTTCCGTCTTGCTTATCTGAATCTACTTATTTTTCTTTGTCTGATCATTATTGTTATATCCAGCGGATTATTTTTTTTCAAAACAAAAGAATTAATCGAAACCAATCAATGGGTCACTCATACACAGCAAACCATGATCAAAGGGTATAGCCTATTAAATGACGAATTATTAATGCATTTGGCAACGCAACAATTTATTATCACCGGTGATCAAAAATATTTTACCGCTTATCAAAATTCCATTCAATCGATATCCAATGATGTCTTAACATTAATAAATTTAACGCATGATAATACAATACAACAAAATCGTCTGATACAACTGCAAAAATTACTGCAAACACTTAAAACAGATCAATTTAATCAAGATACACCTGATGCAGCAGTGATGGCTACGACTGTTTATGATGTTCTGAATGAAGAAAAAAGTTTATTGAACATTCGTAATGCCGATTTTGTTCGTCATCTCGTCATATTAAATAAAATTGGACTCATCGGTAATATTCTCAGCCTGTTTGTCATTTTGGTGTGTGTCGTCTTTTTGAATCGTCAACTGATTTTGCATTTTGTGATTGAAAAAAAATTGGAAAAATCAGAAATCAAATTTAAAAGTTTAGCTTACACGGACTCCATCACAGGATTGGACAATCGTATCAGTTTAATGGAAAGATTGAATCTGCTGATACAAAATGCGAAATTAACGTCTAAAACATTGGTATTGTTTTATATCGATCTTGATAACTTTAAAAATATCAATGACAGCTTTGGCCATGCGGTGGGTGATAAATTATTAAATTCAACTGCAACCCGAATCAAAAATGTGTTTAACAAAAATGCGCATATATTCCGTATCAGTGGTGATGAATTTGCCGTTATCCTGGAAACCAGTATTGATCGGAAATACCTTGCCAGGATGGCGCAAGAGCTGCTCTTCTCTTTTGCAATTCCCACTGAATTAAATAATCAGAACATCATCAACACCATCAGTATTGGGATATGTCTATTTCCTAAATACGCTAATGATGCCGATACATTCTTGAGAAATGCAGATATTGCGATGTATAAAGCAAAATTATTAGGAAAAAATAATTATCAATTTTGCAATTTTGAAATGATTAGAGAATTTGAAAATCGTGCCAGATTATATCATCACTTACAAAGTGCCGTCATGAATAAAGAATTTATTCTGATGTATCAGCCGAAATTGTCCCTTAAAACAAACCAATTATCCGGATTGGAAGCGCTCATTCGCTGGAAAAAATCAGACCTTGGTTTGATTTATCCCTCTGAATTTATATCAATTGCAGAAAACAATGGCTTAATTATTCCTATCGGCGAATGGGTGATGCGCAGCGTGTGTCTTCAGACAAAACTATGGCAACAGGCAGGTATCCATATAGAAAATGTCGCATTTAATGTCTCTATTCGTGAATTTATCATGCGTGATTTTGCATCGACACTGACAAAAATATTTTATGATCTTGATTTTGATCCCAGTCATCTGGAAATTGAAATCACTGAAACCATTTTGCTTGAAGATTATTCCAATCATTTTTCATCGTTAGAACATTTGAAATCGCTGGGTGTTAAAATAACAATCGATGATTTTGGAACGGGGTATTCATCGTTGAGTTATTTAAATCTGTTTCCCGTTGATAAACTCAAAATTGACAAATCTTTCATCGCACAAATTAAGGAAAACAATCCTGAACCTGTGATTATTAGCGCCATTATATCAATGGCGCATAAACTGGGTATTCAGGTCGTTGCAGAAGGTGTCGAAACAGAAATGCAACTGAATTTTCTAAGACATCACCAATGCGATGAGATTCAGGGATATTATTTTAGCAAACCGCTGACAGTCGACGAAATTCATTCTTTTGTATTGAATCATCATTCTATGTAGTGTATCAATCCGTAATTCGTTATACTGAATCCATGTCATATTTTAATTGGATCAATCACCGTTATGTCCTATAAACCGATACCGCTTTTTGATGCCTTGGAATATCTGGAATCTTCTTTTGATACACAAGTGACGCAAATTAACTCGCGTCTGACAGAAGTGGATTGCAATGAAGTGCAAGCAGACTATAAACATACTTGTCAATTTCTGCATGCGTATCGAGGCAGTGATGAAACATTTAAATCGTATCGCAGAGAAATTGAACGACTCTTGCAGTGGGCCTGGTTCATCCAGAAAAAAACATTAAAACAGTTGCGTCGAACTGATTTGGAAACATTTCTAGAATTTTGTCAATCACCACCCAGTCACTGGATTGGCATTAAACATGTTCCGCGTTTTTTAGAAAAAAATGATTTGCGCATCGCGAATCCCGTCTGGCGGCCTTTTATTGCAACGGCCAGTAAAAAAGCCCATCGTGATGGCACTGCACCGGATACCAAATCTTATTCTTTATCACAAAGTGCGCTGCAAGCTATATTTGCAATTCTCAGTAGTTATTTTAATTATCTCGAACAGGAAGAATATACGTTTGGTAATCCCATCGCCCAGATACGCCAAAAAAGTAAATTTTTACGAAAACATCATGGAATGAAAACGATTCGCCGATTATCTGAATTGCAATGGACGTATATCATAGAAACAGCCGAGTCCATGGCCAGTGAAAATCCCAGTCAGCATGAACGAACACTTTTTATCATGAATGCGTTATTTGCAATGTACTTACGTATTTCGGAATTAGCTGCCAGTTCTCGCTGGGTTCCCCAAATGGGACATTTTTATAAAGACACCGATAATAACTGGTGGTTCAAAACGGTAGGTAAAGGCAATAAAGAACGCGATGTGAGTGTCAGCAATGCGATGCTCGAAGCTTTAAAACGCTATCGAGTCAGCCTGGGACTGTCTTCCCTGCCCTCGCCTGGTGAGACAACGGTATTGATTCCAAAAATCACTGGAAAAGGTCCCATCGAAGGCACACGGCATATTCGCAAAATTGTTCAACAGTGTTTTGATCAAGCCATTGAACGATTAAAAAAAGATGGATTTATCGAAGATGCAGAAATGATAATGGCTGCTACGGTCCATTGGTTGCGTCATACCGGTATCTCAGAAGATGTCAAAATCCGACCGCGCGAACATGTGAGAGATGATGCCGGTCATAGTTCAAGTGCGATTACGGATCAGTATATTGATATTGAATTACGTGCAAGACATGCATCGGCGAAGAAAAAATTGATTAAATTTTAGCGAACCGACACTGGGAAAAATGAGATAAGTATATGATTTATAAATGAATTTTTCAAAAAAGTGTTACAGTTTTCAGGTTTTTTAAGCGAAAAATATCATAACTATATGATTAACAAGGAGTTTTTTCATAAGCATGGGCAATTCAGCCATCCGATTGTCGAGTCTTAAAAAATTAGTTCTATTGACTCATACTGACTTACCTTCCCTCTTTCCTGATATTCCTTTTCATTTGTTAGGAGAACAATACAAAGATTATTTAATCGTATTGAATTATGCAGAAGAAAAAACCATTCATGCCATTTTAAGTGAGATGGATAATGAAGAGATTCTGCAGCAAATAGACAAAACAAAAAATGCGATCCATGCACTAAAGAAAGCGACCTTCCGGCAAACACGAAATGCGTTTGGTGCCGCTAGCGGATTATTTGGCGCAATGAGTTTATTTTTAATTAATATTGTTAGCTGGGGCATTATTGCAAATGCCCTATTACTCACAGGACCAACGCTATTATTAGGTGGTTTGATTTATTGGCGCGGAAAACGTGAAGAGAAACAGATCAATCAGGATATTGAAGCTGATTTTTATGAGAAAACCATTTCATTACATTTGAACTATAAAAAATTAATCGAATTAAAATCCGAAAATAAACAGCCATACAGTAAGCCGTCTTGTTCACCTATTGTATTCGCTGAAGAAAAAAGTGATCGGTTCAATCCAATCAAACCGTATAAAGAAAAACGACATCCGATTGCGAATCCTTTGAGCCATTTTATTTTTCCTGCTCTTTCGACAATAGGCATGTGTTACTCAGTGACAAAAATGGGATTACTGGGTAGTGCAATAGTCGCGGGCGGACCTGTTTGTTGGGGAATCGCCATCAGCATGGGTTGTTGTGCAGGATTATATTTTTGTTATAAGCGATATCATTTTTTGCGAAAAAAAATAGCCGTCGAAGAAAATTTCGTTCAGTTAGCTCATCAGGAAAAAAATTTGGAAAATGAAATTGAATATTATAAAAATCAGATGTCACCTGTACACACTTACAAACAACTTTTTACGAAATTTATGCCGAACAAAATGGAAATCGTACAACGTGCTGTGACTTATGCCACAGCACCGATGAAATGGTTTAAGTCGGTTTTTCATGATACGTCTTTGGTTGATTCAGGACTTCAAGGATATCATTTAACCCGCTCCCAAACCTGCGAACGGCCAAAAGCAGCAATGCCAATATAACCGCGCACAGTTAATTCAGCACCGTTATGGATTAATTTAAATGTACATCGATAAGTCTTGCCATTTTTAGGATCCAGAATGTGACCGCCATCCCATCGATCACCCTCCGCTTTCATTCCTTCCAAAATAACCATGCCCACTATTTTTTGATTATGTCTCAGACCTTTGCATGCCTCACAGAGTTCATTCTGATCTTTACCGGGACTAGGAAAAATTTTCAGGATGCGTCCACTGAGTGTCTGATCGGCATTGGCATAAATTTGAATAATACTTTTCGGTTGGCCTGTCACATCATCGATTGTTTTCCAAACGCCCACCGGCGACGTTGCATTCACTGCATAACTCGCTGTTATATAACTCATCGAAAAAAATATAAATAAAAATGTCACTATTTTTTGAGTCAATGTCATTTAATTCTCCTTTTATAAATGTGAACGACAATAGTTTGTAACATGATTTTCTTCAAAACGCTCATAATAAAATTTTTCAATGATTTTGCGTAACGCATTTTTGCCTTCCGTCGACAGGCCGGCTGTCAAAGGGGAAGAGGTATACAGTTTATCAATAAAGGCATTTGCTTTTTTGATAGAATCTCGCATTGAGGATTTTGATTTGTCCGGCTTGATCGTTGCAAAAACTTTATAATACTCAGCGATTGTTAACATATATTGTTTACGTAATGAAAAATCGGCAGGCGATAATCGGGTATTTAAAAATAATTGTTCTATCTGTTGGAGTGTTGCAATGATTTTGTTGGCTTCTTGATATTCATTTTCTGGCATTTTAACAGAGGCACAAGTTGTTTCTGATCCTGAAACGATGTGCGGCGGTATCATGTACGTCGTGACGTCGTTATCATTGGCGCGATAATAAATCCTGTCACCCGATTTATTGATACGTTCATGGAAAGAGCCCGTACTAAAAAACGTAAAATAACCGAGTTTCCCGCTCGATTTGGGAATGACCGGATGAGTACCCGGTCCAATGACCAGCGCATCAATTTGTTCTTTTGTTAATATACCTGTTAATAGGCGGATAGCATGCGTTTTACAATTTTGCGACTCGCTGATGGAAGGTCCCCATTTGCTCATGGAAATTTTCAAACCAAAATGATGTAATCGCGACGGTCGTTTTTCTTTTTCTGCTTTCTCGCGTTCTTTTTGGTAAATAAATTGTGAGTGTTTTTCATAAGGATAAATACGATATTTCTTAACAGCCGTTAATTGATATTCTTCCGCAATTTCTCGAATCGCTTCATTTTGAAACGAAGCATCCATTTCAAATTTATTTTTCGATTCGATATATTTTTCAACAGGCAATGCGATCATTTTCCCATGCAATCCTTTACCGGCTGTCAGGATGGCGTTATCTTCGCGCCGCAAAAAAGCGTGATTACCCATGATGTCGACACCTAAACCGATTTTACCTTTCAGGTAGCCCGTGCAATCATCTGACTCTGTCGCAGGAACGCCGTAAAATCCCCAAGTGGCTTCCGCTTCCATCCATTGTGTATTGTTATTCCATTTGGAAAAGGCGACAAAAGTGTGCCAGCCTAATGGATTGGCACCCGCATCCGTATCCATGATGCCCCATGTCACTGCATAGATCGGATGAATCGATGTTGTAGCACGTTCTTGCATAATTTCTCCTCACATTGATTTCTCACATTTTTTGTAATTGTGTCTTGGCAAGGTCCATGGTAAAACGACATTCTAGACCTGATGCGTAGAATAGCAAACTCCGGAGCCTGATTAAAATGGCAATCAACCAGTTAAGTTTATTAAAAGTCAAACGATTCCTGCCTTTGTTTTTGACACAATTTCTAGGCGCATTTAACGATAATGTATATAAAAATGCTCTCGTCATTTTAATGACCTATACGTTAGCCACTGCCGGGCGCATGAATACGGAAATTTTAATTACGCTCGCAGCGGGTATTTTTATTTTGCCCTTTTTTTTATTTTCAGCGACCGCCGGACAATTAGCCGATAAATTTGAAAAAACGAAACTCATTCGTTACACCAAAATAGCAGAAATTGTTTTGATGTTACTGGTCGGTTTCGGGTTTTATTTCCAAAGTATTACACTCTTAATGACTGTTTTGTTCCTGGTCGGTACGCAAGCGACTTTTTTCGGTCCTATGAAATATTCCATATTACCGGATCAGTTACCTGTTAATGAATTAATTGCAGCCAATGGATTACTGGAAGCAGGAACGTATCTCGCCATTTTAGTAGGCTCAGTCATTGGCGGCATTTTTGCATCCTTGCCAGGCGCAACCATTTTTGTTTCAGTGGCTATTGTACTGATAGCCGTTCTTGGCTATATCACCAGTTTATGGATTCCTCCCTCTAAAATCGCCGCACCAGAACTCAAGCTCAACTTTAATATCATCCAGGAAACAAAAAAAATTGTTCAGCACACTATGCAAAAACGGGAATTGTCGATTGCCATTTTAGGGATATCCTGGTTTTGGCTGGTGGGTGCAACGTATGTTTCGCAATTTCCCACGTATGCCAAAGTCGTCTTGGGAGCCGGATCTTCTATCGTTACACTCTTTTTAACATTTTTTACCTTAGGCATTGGTGCGGGATCATTGCTGTGTAATCGTCTATTGAAAGGTCGAGTGCACGCAACCTATGTGCCACTGGCGGCTCTCGGGATGACGCTTTTTGCAGTGGATCTCTTTTTGGCAAGTGGGCATATCGTGACTAAGCCCGGACATTTATTAACACTGACGCAATTTTTAAGTCATTTACAAAATTGGCATGTATTACTGGATTTATTTTTATTGTCTGCCTGCGGCGGTATTTATTCAGTGCCCTTGTATGCTATTTTGCAATACGAAAGTGAACCCGCACATCGATCGCGTGCGATTGCCTGTAACAATATCATCAATGCGTTATTCATGGTTGTGGCTGCCATAGTCACGAGCATCATGTTATTGTTACATTTTTCAGTCACGGATGTTTTTATTTTAGTGGCACTGGCAAATATTGTTGTTGCTATCTATATCTGTAATTTATTACCGGATCAATTGGTCAAATCATTTTTGATTTGGTTGTTTAAATCACTTTATCGAGTTGAAATTCGCGGTCTTGAAAATTATTACAATGCAGGCGATCGCGTCTTAATTGTTTCAAATCATACTTCGTTTTTAGATGCGGCACTCATTGCTGCCTTTTTACCCGACAAATTAACGGTTGCCATTGATCATCAATATGCAAAAACCATCTGGGTTAAATTACTGCTGAAATTAATTAATACCTTTCCCATTGATCCAACCCATTCCATGGCGGCAAAATCGCTGATTGAATATTTACGGCAAAATAAACGAATTGTTATTTTTCCGGAAGGCAGAGTGACCGTGACGGGTGCTTTAATGAAAATTTATGAAGGACCCGGATTAATTGCCGATAAAGCCCACGCAAAAATTTTACCCATTCGTATTGATGGTGCGCAGTATTCACCTTTTTCTTACTTGCGCGGCAAAGTCAAAATTCGTTGGTTTCCTAAAATCACCATCACTATTTTGAAATCCAGAACATTTGATTTGCCTGTATCGGTGACTGGTCGGCAACGTCGGGAATTAATCAGTGAAAGTCTTTATGATTTGATGACGGATACGATTTTTTTAAGCAGTAATACACAAGAAACGCTTTTTCAATCTTTATTGAATGCAAAAGCGGCACATGGAAAAAAACATATTGTTGTCGAAGATATTGAACGTAAACCCATTCATTATGGCCGTTTGATTTTAGGCAGCATTGTATTAGGCCGTCGTATTGCCAAAGCGACAAAACCGGGTGAATATGTCGGTATTTTATTACCGAATTCTGTCGGCGCCATTGTGACCTTTTTTGGAATGCAGGCACATCACCGTATTCCTGCCATGTTAAACTTCAGTACAGGCATTCAAAATATATTATTAGCCTGCCAGACGGCGCAAATCAAAACCGTTTATACTTCAAAGCGGTTCATTGAATTGGCTGAATTACAGCCTGTTGTCGATAGTTTAAAAGCAGAAGGTGTGCACATTATTTATCTGGAAGATGTGCGGGCTAACATTGGTTTCATCCAAAAATTCATGGGGAAATTATTTTCATTTTTTCCGCAGCACTATTATCGATTTTACAATCAGATGACTAAACAGAATGAACATGAATTCCCAGCAAAGCCTGCCGTCATTCTTTTTACATCGGGTTCTGAAGGTGTGCCGAAAGGGGTTGTGCTCAGTCATCAAAATATTCAGGCGAATCGTTTTCAATTAACAGCGCGTGTTGACTTCAGTCCTGCGGATCGCGTATTTAATGCCTTGCCAATGTTTCATGCATTTGGCTTAACTTCCGCAACGATTTTGCCTATTATTTCTGGCATGCGCGTTTTTATGTACCCTTCTCCGCTGCATTATCGCATTGTGCCTGAAGTGTGTTATGACACCAATGCGACGATTACGTTTGGAACAGATACTTTTTTATCGGGATATGCGAAGTATGCACACCCGTATAATTTTTACAGTATTCGTTATATTTTTGCCGGTGCGGAAAAATTACGTGATGAAACGCGTCGTATCTGGATGCAAAAATTTGGTGTACGCCTATTTGAAGGGTATGGTGCGACTGAAGCGTCCCCTGTTCTTTCGACCAATACAGCTTTGCAATATAAAGCGGGCACAGTCGGTCGCTTACTCCCCTGCATTGATTATCAATTGCGTCCAGTTGACGGCATCCATGATGCGGGGAGACTTTATATTTCGGGACCCAATGTAATGATGGGTTATATGTTTCCTCATAGGCCGGGTGAAATTCAACCCCCTGAGGGCGGATGGCATGATACAGGTGATATTGTTTCAATCGACAAAGAAGGTTATATCACCATCAAGGGACGTGCTAAACGATTTGCAAAAATTGCCGGCGAAATGGTTTCTTTGACCGCCGTTGAAGATGCGCTTTATGCCTTATGGCCCGAAAGCCAGCACGCTGTATTGAGCATGCCCGATCCACAGAGAGGTGAACGCATTATTTTAATCACCCAGTGCAAAGAGGCAACGCAAAAACAGTTGATTGGCTATTTTAAATCACAAGGCATAGCAGATATCGCCTTACCACGTAAAATTATTATTCTTCCCAAAATGCCTGTTCTGGGTAGCGGAAAAGTCGATTATCAGGCGGTTAAATTGATATTAGAAAATGAATCCTTTGACGAATTGGCTGGCGAAGAAGATGAAGAACCTAATTAGACATGATTTATTAAATTATTCAATCTGTTAAAACACTATTACCCAACCCTGTCATGCCACTAGACCACTTGCTTACATAGGTATTGTACAATTTCATCCTTATAGTGTATTATTGTGCAAAAAATCTACTACATTAACGAGGCCACAGTGAAAAAATATCCCTCTAAAGGAACAACAATAGAAGATCCCAATCAAACGAGTCAACAATGCACAGGACACGGGGGACCCCTTGTTCCTATATGCAAACAAATGATTACTGACACTGACGACCTGTCTAACGAACTTGTGGCTTATCTACGTAAAGATAAGACCATTGATGCTGCATTAGAAGAAAAAGACGAAAGCAAGAATGGAACGGAGGATAATTTTTCTCTCGTTTTAGGTCCATTAGGCCCAGAAAAAGACGAGATGCGCGTTATGTTTAGAGCCATTGTTCTGACACAACAGCAAGAAGGAACCGAAAAGGTATTTTTTGAAACTTGCATGAAAAAACTGTTTCATGAAAATGATACCTATAAAGAAAGAGAATGGGCATGCATGGAACAATTAGCTATTTTTATTGAGGTGGGAAGTGTACCTATTAAAAAATTAGCCAGAGAGAAAGCGAAAAAAATCAAACTGGCTATGAAATACATTCGTAGAGACGACACAACTGAAGAACAAAATAGAATAACGGATCTAGTGAATAACGAATTACTCAATGCACCTCCACTCATGCGCCATGCATTATTACATTTAAAATCCTTTATTAAACAATTAAAGAAGGATGAAAGTTTAGATGAGACTTTGTTAAGGATACAATTAAATGATAAAACCGACTTTAAATTGGTAATGACATTACTCAAGAATGTCGCTTTGTTGCTGCTTAATGAAACTGATAAAGATATTATTGCAGTCTGTGCAATGATAGTACTTTGGTATGAAACAAGTGGTACTACTGCTGATGTTAAATCATACGCTAATGAGCTGTCAATGCATAAAAAAGTAGTAGAACATGTACTTCAACAAATGTTCATCAATTTTAGATCTGCTCTTAAAAACCCATCGGAATCATCGGAATCATGGGATGAACTATTTTCTGAATATGAAAACATAATACGAAAATATGACCCAAAATTTGAATTAGAACAAAAGTTATTAACTGAAACCATTGAAGTATTAACAACAACAAGCGATCCAACCATTTCTGAAAACTGTTTAACGGCCTTGAAAGAGTTCAAGAAAAAGGGATGTCCATTTACTCAAACAATCGCTAATTGCTATTTGCAAAATCCCACCGAAGAAACAACGAAACAATTGTTTCAGGAAATGAAAGGAATGGAGGGTTGCATGCAAAGAAATCCTGGACAAACGGGTCAAGTTGAAATCGATCCCGCTGAAAAAGTAAGATTGATTAAACATGAAAAAAATAGAATAACTCATATAGTGACTAATATATTACCTAACGTATCTCTACCCATGAAGAACGCACTGTTAGATTTTAAATCTTTTCTTGAAATGCCAGAGCTAACAGATAAAGTTTTAGGGGATGCCTTCTCAGAAATTCAGTTAAACGATCATAGCGATTTTTGTTTGGTGAAAAGTATATTCAATAATATTGCTGTGTTGTTGCTTGAGAAAATTGAAAGAAATATTCTTGAAGGCTGTATGAAGACAATCATGTGGTTCCAACAACATGGTAATTCGGATGCTAAAGCACAAGCGACGAAGATGTTGAGCAGAAGCAAAATAAAAGAACGTATCATGCAGAGGATGCAGGACTATTTTACAATTACGCTTGAAGACGTATCAAAACCATTGGATGAATTATTCTCTATATCTAAAAAAGTAATACAACAACAGCAACACGTTGATCCAACATCTAAATTAGAACAAGGATTATTATATAAAACCGTTGAAGTCATATTAAGAACAAACGATCAAAACATTGTGTTACGATGTCTAACAACGTTGGATTGGTTCAAGGAAAATGGAACAATCCCCTTTGTTAAAGTAACTGCTGGTACTTTTTTGAATAATCCAAGCATAGAACTTAGGAAAAAATGGGCTCTGGAATATAAACAAACAGTTCTGGATAAAGCAAATGACAAACCAGCAAAAGAAAAAAGTGCGTCAACGAATACGCCGTTAGACCCATTACAAAAAATTCTTCCGTTATTGAAAGATTACAAATCGATTGTGTCTACAACATCAAAATCCTTTGAGGTTTTATATACTGAGTTAGTTGTTTTATTTGAAGAGATAAGAGATTATAAAACAAAATTTAAAGTCGATATGGAGAAAAGTTTTCTTGATAAAGTCATTGCATTGACCAATAAAGAAAACGAAGATGCCTTTCTACATAAATATTTTGTGACAATAGAATGGTTCAGGACCAATGGCACACCGGAAGGCATTAAAATAGCGACGGCATTTTTGACTAATGAAAAAGTATTAACGAAAGTATTAGCCATTAAAATTCAAAGCGAAAAAGAAAAAAAACAAACAGTGTCCCCAGAGCCTGTCGTGAGCACATCGCAACTACCTTCTGCTGCACCTTCCATGCATGTAACAGATACATTTAAGCAAATGCTTGAAACACAGACATGGGGAACCATGCTCAGCTTTTATCGTAAAAAAACAACAAATAATACTGATGTTCTTTTCCTGGAAAATGAAGTTGCTCTTCTGCTTAAAGAGACATTGTTGTCTAATCAAAATATTAATAGTCTATGCCTAAAAACTGTCAAATGGTTCAGAGACAATGGAACTCCGGAAAGCAAATTAGCGGCTCAAATCATTTTACGATCTAATAGAGAAACGCTCATACGCGCCGAAGAATTGAAGAGGAAAAAAAATGACGCCATTCCCACTTCTAAACCATCAAGATTTAGATCTCTGCTTGAAGCGCCAAAAACAAGAACGGAAGACTTGGACAGCCTATTTGTTGAAATAACAAACAATAACAATAATAATGAGTTGGATCCCGGCCGTATTTTCCTTGAAGATGAAGTTGCCAAACAGATATTAACTGAAACAACGCCCCGAATAACTCATTTATATGTGTTTACAGCATGCTGGTTTATCTCACATGGAACGCCAGAAAGCCAAGATACGGCGAATGAGATTTTAGAATCCTATAAAAAAATCTATCCTGCTGAAATGGACAAATACAGACTTGAATCAAAACCGCAAACAGAATCCAATGAAGACATTATTTTTCCTGTATTCACGCAGCTCGAAAATAGCCATATGATGTTTTATTTACAACAATATGCGACGAAAAAACCAGAGGATTTTGATGAACTATTTGAAAAAACGTTAATTCCCCAATCGACATCCAATAAGGAAGAACAGCGTAGATGTCTGTTACAGCTGAAAACCATTATTGAAACAGAAATGATTTCCGATACTGTTAAAGAAAGGGCGAGAAAATTATCAAAAGAAATCCTATCGAAACAGACAATTGAAGCCCCTGTCACCGTTACTGACAAAACTGCAACGAGTAAAACGATTATGTTGCGGAAAAAAGCCAAGGATTTAGAATTCAAAATTGCCAACTGGACGAATAAAGAATTATATCGGTATTTTAATGAACTGAAAAAATATAAACTTGATGTTACATTTATTAAGAATGATGTTGCTGAGTTATTCAGGATTTCAGCGCTTAATCCCGATATTCATCAAGAGTGTAGATTAATACTAAAATGGTTCAAAAAATCTGGAACTCCTGAAAGCCGATTAGAAGCTAAGAAAATATTACAAGCTGATCTGGAATTTGATCAACGCATTAAAAAAATGGTCCAGGAAAATGAGGCACATCTTCCTGAACC
>CAZEEF010000025.1:0-15675 GCA_964511095.1 uncultured Coxiellaceae bacterium
GGAGCGTTTTGTGCGACGTGGCAATCCAGAATGCGGCCATTATTTTTGAAATTGGTTACACTCTGGATCGCCACGCCTCCTTCGGAGGCTCGCGATGACGGATTACGCATCAACGCCGGCTTGCCCGCGGGACGACGTGAGAAGGTTAATTGACGACACAACAAAAAAATCAAGGATACGATATTGAATTTCATAGAAGCGTCTGTTTTTGTATTATTTTTTGCGATTTTATCGGTTCCTGTCGCCAATCGCTTTCGCATTCCATTAGAAATTTTTTTATTTGCTGGCAGTTGTCTTATCAGTCTATTAACCGGTCTTTCCACATTTAAAATCAATCCAACCATTATTTTTGAATTATTTTTGCCGCCGATTTTATTTTCAGCAGCCTATTTTACTTCATGGCGTGATTTTAAATTTAATTTACGACCCATTCTGCAATTAGCGTTTGGTTTAGTGATTTTCACAGCCATCCTTGTGGCTGTGATTGCCAAACTCATTTTACCGGGTCTCAGTTGGCCAGAAGCATTTTTATTGGGCGCTATTTTGTCGCCCACGGATGCCTCTGCGGCCACCTCTATTATCAAAAAATTTAATGTACCGCGTCGCTTTATCACCTTACTGGAAGGTGAAAGTTTGATAAACGATGCAACAGCACTGATTTTATATCGATTTAGTTTGGGCGCGATTATTTATGGTTCCTTTTCACTGTCGACAGCCGTCGGTAAATTTTTTATCATGTCAACAGGCGGTATGATCATTGGAATAGGTGTCGCATTTTTTTCTGCCTTTATCTTGAAAAAAATCAAACATACGCATGCAGAAACTGCATTAACGTTTATCACTGCATTTTCATCTTATTTGATTGCTGAGCATTTAGGTTGTTCGGGTGTGATATCAACGGTGGTTGCCGGTATGTATATGGGCATTCGTTTTCCAGAAATTTCTGTCTCCCGAACACGATTCGCAACCAAAGCCAGTTGGGATACTTTGCTATTTATTATCAATGGTTTTATTTTTACCTTGATAGGATTTGAGCTGCCCGGCATTCTTGAAAATTTGCGTATTTATACCGTATCGGAACTCATTTTTTATGGTGTCATGATCAGTGTAACGCTGATTCTGGTGCGTCTCATTTGGATTTATCCTTCCGCTTATTTACCGCGAGCCCTATTTCCTGCGATAAAACGTAAAGATCCCATGCCCCCCGTTCAAGTGTTATTTGCGCTGGGATGGATTGGCATGCGTGGAATTGTTTCACTCGCTGCTGCACTGGCGATCCCGCGTTACAGTATCATGAGCGAATATTTTCAGCATATTGATTTAATCATTTTTATTGTTTATTTTGCCGTCGCGTTCACACTCACGTTACCTGCATTGACTATTCCATTTTTAATTCGTTGGATGGGAATTTCGAATTCAACTGAACTTAACGAAAATATGCAGCAAAAAGCAAAAGCAAACATGATGGCCATCGATGAAGTGAGTCATGCTGTCACGCTGGCCATGGAAAACACTACCATTTCTAAACAAATTTATGAAGAATTTATGAATCAATTAGATCGAAAACGCAAAGTGATTAAAACACAAATGGATCCATCACCCTATTCGCTATTACAAGAAGACTATATGGCATACAAAAAATTGGTTCAAATCGGCATTGAAACAGAACGAAAAGTCTTATTCAAATTGAGAAAATCCGGCGACATTCATGATCAAGTGTTTTGGAATTTGATGGCAGAGCTCGATATTGAAGAATTGCGATCCAATACGTTGCGAGTATAAACGTTGGTGACCGATTCTTCGTAAGATGTTATGCACACGAAATCAGGATAAGCAATCGTTGGCGCGAAATGCCACTTACCTCTCCCCTTGTGGGAGAGGTCGGCGCGAAGCGACGGGTGAGGGGTGATTTTAAGCCAAAAACACCCCTCATCCGCAACTTCGTTGCGACTTCTCCCACAAGGGGAGAAGTAAAAGCACACTCGTTTTAATTTCGCGTCAACGACTAAGCAACTCTTTATTACATGGTTTCTACACTGACTTCCCAATTTTTGAGTGCTTCTACTTTTTCACCCCGCTGTTGACGCTGTTTAATATATTGTTGGAATAAATCGTTAATTCCTCGTGATCGGGCATAATGAATCGGTCCACCGCGGAATGGAGCAAAACCCGTTCCGAAAATCATCCCTGCATCTAACAAATCGCCATCTGCCACTACACCTTCACGCAAACACGCAAAGGATTCGTCCAGCATGCGTAATACCAGCCGATCCGCAATCTCTTCCAGTGTTTTTTCAGAAGCCGTATCGTGCGATTTGACTTGCTTACCTTTTTTATACTGATAAAACCCTTCACCGGATTTACGACCCAGTTTACCTTTTTCAACTAATTGAGCTAATTTCGGTGGGATTTTGGAATTAAAATATTTTCCTAAATATTTCGCGACAGATAAACAAACATCCAGGCCAACGGCATCCGCCAACGCAACCGGCCCCATCGGCATACCAAAATCAACCATCGCTTTATCAATCGTTGCAGCCGGAATCCCTTCGTCTAACATCGTGACCGCTTCCAGTAAATACGGCATTAATATACGATTCACTAAAAATCCTGGACTGCTTTTCACCTGTAAAGGCAATCGATCAATTTTGCGAACAAAACTAATGGCTTTTTCAACGACGAGTGGATCAGTGCGATGCGCTTTTACAATTTCAACCAATTGCATTTTGGCAACCGGATTAAAATAATGAATGCCCACTAAACGCTCCGGTGTTTGTAAAACACTGCTAATATCATCCAATGGAATACTGGATGTATTCGTCGCTAAAACCGCTTGCGGTTTCGCCTGCATTTCGAGAGATTTAAACAAATCCTGTTTTGCTTTTAAATCTTCATAGATGGCTTCAATAATCACATCAGCTTTCGGTATTCCATATCCCTGTACATCCGGCGTGAGACGATCCATTGCTCTTTGTACTAAATACGGTTCTTTTAATTTTTCTTTAAATAATTGATAAGCGCGTTTGATCGCCGGTGCGATATATTTGGCATCACGATCTTGTAATGTCACATTCAATCCTTGCAATGCACACCAGGCAGCAATATCGCCACCCATTGTTCCTGCACCAATCACATGGACATGCTCTGGTTTAAAACGACTTTCTTTTGCCTGTCCTTTTAAACGTTCTTGCAGAAAGAATATGCGCACCAAATTTTGACACGTATCACTAAAAAATAATTTGCCGCAACTGCGCGCTTCTTTATCCATGGCCGCCTGACCGTGAACACCGACTTGTTCCCAATTATCCAACGCATGAAACGGAGCAGGATAATGTAATGGATTAATTTTAGCGCGTAACTTTTTACGCATCATGGTAGCCAGAATAGTTCGTACGGGTTTCGCATTCGTCAAATTTTGCAACCAGGTCGCCTGATGCGGCTTTGGTTTTTCCAATACATAATATTTGGCTGCTTTCACCAAATGCCGTTTCGGTACAGCCAAATCGGCAACACCCAATTTCGCCGCCGCTTTTCCACTGATCGTATGGCCGGATAAGACCATATTTAAACCTTGAAGCGCGCCAATCAAACGCGGCATACGCACACTGCCGCCCCAACCCGGATGAATACCGAGTTTTACTTCCGGTAAACCCAAGCGTGTTTTTGAACCTTCTTCAACAACGCGATATCGACAGGCCAAAACCAATTCCATCCCACCGCCGAGACAAAAACCATCAATCATTGCTACTGTCGGTATTTTTAAATTTTCAATTTTATCGTAAATCTGTTGACCCGATTTCAATAAACTCACGGCTTCATCAATATCACTGAACTGCGTGAACTGTGAAATATCTGCGCCTGCGATAAAACCATTTTTTTTCGCAGAGGCAATAATCACGCCTTTGTATTCTGTGCTATTCACCAGTGCATCTGTGATATCCGATAACTCCGTCATAACTTCAATATCCATCGTATTGACCGATGCATTTTGTTTATCAAAATACAGCCAGAGAATTTGATCTTTATCGGTTTCTAACCGCCAATGTTTGTATGTTTGCATCCTGCTTAGGCTCCTACTTCAGAAACATTTTCAATTAACATCGCACCGCCTTGTCCGCCACCGATACAAATCGTCGCGACACCGCGTTGTGCATTCTGTCTTTTTAATATATCAACCAGACGCAATACAATTCTTGCGCCGCTGGCACCGACGGGATGACCCAATGCAATTGCACCGCCATCCACATTAAGACGATTCAGATCTAATTGACCCATTGCACTTTCCAAACCTAAAAAGTCACGGCAATACTTTTCATCTTCCCATGCTGCAACACAACCGAGCACTTGCGCTGCAAAAGCTTCATTTATTTCCCAGTAATCAATATCATCGAGGCGTAAATTATAACGTCGCATCAATGCAGTCGATGCATACACGGGACCCAGTCCCATTTCAGCAGGATCCAAACCCGCCCATTCTGTATCAACGACACGCGCCAACACAGGTAAATTATATTTTTTTACCGCCTCTTTGCTGGCTAATAATAATAAAGCAGCACCATCCGTCACTTGTGAACTGTTTCCAGCCGTGACAGAACCAAATTTTTTATCAAAAATCGGTTTCAGTTTTGCTAATTTTTCGAGGGTCGTATCACGACGCACCCCATCGTCCGTTGTTGCAAATTCGCCGGTATAACTAAAGGCAGGTGTCACATCAGAAAAATAGTGATTATCTTCAGCCTGTGCAACACGCTGATGACTGCTCATTGCAAATGCATCCATTTGCTCGCGTGTAATATTAAAACGATAGGCCACATTTTCTGCTGTTTGGCCCATCGACAAGTTCACCATGGGATCACTTAACCCACGTAACAATGCAATAACAGGTGCCAAAAATCCGGGCCTGAAATGCGTCATTTGATTTAATTTGGCAAGCGGTGTTTTTGCACTCCACAAACCCGACAACCAATTCACCATTTTATTATTAAATAATAAAGGTGCCCGACTCATCGCTTCTGTTCCGCCGGCCAGAACCAAATTGTGACGACCTGAGGCAATATCTTTTATGGCACTATCCAATGCCTGCATACCCGACGCACAGTTTCGTTGAACCGTCCATGCCGGTACTGCTTTTCCACAACCCAAGCGTAAAGCCACCACGCGTCCAATATTCGCTTCATCAGGACTCGGCATCATACAGCCCAAGACGACCTCACCCAAATCACTCGGTGAAAAAGGTTGTCGTGCCAGCAACTCACGTCCGGCATTCACTGCCAAATCCGAAGCTGAATAAGCACCGGGTTTTCCACGCGCTTTTAAAAAAGGTGTACGTAAACCATCGACAATATATACTTCGCGTCTCATATTACTTCTTGTATCCATATTTTCTTTCCCTATCACTAAGTCAATACCGTATTGAGATCAAATGAAAATTCATCCACCTTAACAACTTCTTTGTTTAATGCATTAAATTTTTGTAATGCATGAACTTCTTCATCACTTAATATTCCCAGTGTCACAGCGTGATGCAAGCGATCATCCAACGTTCCCAGTCGGGGTAATGTACCACTTCGAAGTGCGTTTTGAAATTTTTTCGAAACGACGTCAACTTCCATACTCATTTTCAATGCCGCTTCCAGGCGAGCCCCCGGATCATTTTCATTTTTTGAAAGATAAAAATGTTGCGTCAAACGATCACGAAAGGAAGAAGGTTGTGTCATCGTATTGACAATTTTGTGACTCAAATTATCTCTCGGTCGATGATAAGCTGTGCCAAATGGAAAAATAATCCAGCGTAATAATTTTCCGACCCATCGTAATGGAAAATTATTTAATAATTCATCCATCGCCTGTTGAATTTCAAACAGACATTTTTCCATGCACCATTTGACATAATCCACATCCGATGCCGGTTGACCATGATCGTGAAAATATTTTAATACGGCAGAGGCTAAATACAATTGACTCAAGATGTCGCCCAGTCTCGCTGAAATGCGTTCCTTGCGTTTTAAATTACCGCCTAAAAGCAGCATTGTCATATCAGCCAGCAAGGCTAACGCTGTGCTCATTCTTGTTAACTGGCGATAATAACGTGCCGTCGGCCCGCGTTTGGGTGACCAGATTAACTTGCCTGCCGTCAATCCAAAGAAAATATTTCGCGCCAGATTGCTCACCGCATAGCCGATATGGGAGAGTAATAATTTATCTAATTGATCTGTTTTCTGTGGTCCATCTTTAGCTGAAAACAATTCAATTTCCTGCAAAATATAGGGATGACAGCGAATAGCGCCCTGACCAAAAATAATGAGATTACGCGTTAAAATATTAGCGCCTTCCACCGTAATGCTGATAGGAATGCCCATATAAGGATGCGCAAGCAGATTACGCGGACCCACTTGAATCCCATGACCAGCGTGGATATCCATTGCGTGGGAAATCGACGCGCGTGCCATTTCAGTCATATTGTATTTGGCAATCGCTGTTGCAATAGCCGGTTTGATTTTTAAATCGATGGCACCCGCTGTCATGATACGGGTCGCTTCTAAAAGATAAGTATTCCCTGCAATACTGGCCAGTGCTTCTTCAACGCCTTCAAAATTTGCAATGGAAGTATTAAATTGTTTGCGTAATCGCGCGTACGCGCCTGTGACGCGATAGGCTAATTTTCCGCAAGCAGTACCCAGTGCGGGTAACGAAATGCCGCGCCCAACTGAGAGACACTCCATTAACATGCGCCAGCCCTGGCCGATCATCGCTTGACCGCCAATAATCCAGTCGATTGGAATAAAAACATCCTTACCGCGTGTTGGACCATTCATAAATGCCATATGAAGCGGCAAATGCCGGCTGCCCACTTCAACACCCGGATGATGGGTCGGCACGAGACATAACGTGATACCCAGTGCTTCTTCTTTTCCCAACAAATGCTCGGGATCATACAATCGAAATGCGATACCCAGAACCGTTGCAACCGGTGCTAACGTAATATAACGTTTATCCCAATTCAGCCGAATGCCTAATACATCTTTATTTTGATATTGTCCATAACAAACGATACCGGTATCGGTGATACCGCCCGCATCACTGCCCGCTTCAGGACCGGTTAAAGCAAAACACGGAATTTCTTCACCGCGCGCGAGACGGGGCAAATAATATTCTTTTTGTTCTTCCGTACCATAATGCAATAACAATTCAGCCGGCCCCAACGAGTTGGGTACCATCGTATTCACAGCCGTACTGAAACTGCGTGTGGCAATTTTCATGACAGTGGTAGAATGTCCGAGCGCTGAAAAAGCGCGTCCGCCATAGTGTTTCGGAATAATCATGCCGAAAAATTTTTCTTTCTTTAAATAATCCCAGACTTCTGCTGGCATATCGCGGTCATTATTCACCATTTGCCAATCGTTTAGCATACTGCATAATGTTTCGACTTGATTCTCTAAAAAATCCTGTTCTTCTGTGGAAAGTGTCGGCTGCGGGAGTGCCAGAAATTTTTTCCATTGTGGACGACCGCAAAATAAATCTTTTTCCCACCAGACGTCCCCTGCCTCAATCGCTTCACGTTCCGTATCACTGATGGGAGGCATGCGTTTTTGTAAAGTTTGAATGAGATGTTTGGTAAAATATTTTTGACGGGTATTTTTAAGATTGGCAAAAAGAGCAACGACCAGAAACAATAACCAGACAATACCAAGACTCACAAAACCCAAACTACCGAAAATGGACATCAAAACCAGTACAACACCGAAAAGCGACGTCCACACTATGATTGAAGCTTGCAGAGATGCCAAGCCCAAAATAACAATGAGCAAAATAACAATATCCAACACAGCCATTACAACTCCTTAATCCTTAGCTGACTCAAAATCCAAAGCGGTGAGTATAATCACTTTATTCTTTGATGAATAGATTATGAAGCGATAAAAGTTACCCACAGATTCTGTGGATAACTCTGTTATTAACCTATAGAAAACTACTGTAAACTCTCATGCGTCAAGCACATCCTCAAAAAGAACAGGATTTGAACATAAGTAAATATACAAATAAAATCAATAAGTTAAAAAATTCAAGTTTTAATTTTTAAAAATAATCTATTTTTTTTGAGTACATATGATTAATTTTTGGAACTGTGTACAAGTTTTTCAGAAAAAAGCGTATGGGATGAGTCTTGTCAAGCGCTATCATCTATTTTTATAATGCAAAAAGTTTGGAGTGACGACATAACAATGAATAGTGAACAACGAACAAACAATAGTCACTTCTACCCTCTATTTGTCATCAGTTTGTGTGCCTGTTTTCTTTTTTATAAATATATCTTACAAATTTATCCCAGTATTATCACTGATCAACTCATGCAGGAATTCAAATTAACGGGGGCTGGATTAGGCAATCTGGCGGCGACTTTTTATTATACTTATCTGTTCGCTCAATTGTTTGTTGGCATTTTACTGGATAAATACAGCGCGCGTTGGTTAACAGCTGCTGCGATTTTCGGTTGTGCATCAGGCGTCTTTTTATTTTCAACAGCGGATACTGTCATGGCTGCCTGTTTATCACGAGGGCTAATGGGAATCGGTGTGGCATTTGCAACTGTTTCCTACATGAAGTTAGCTGCCATGTGGTTTCCGCCTCGTCATTATGCATTGGTTGGCGGTTTGCTGGCGACAGCTGCCATGGCGGGTGCGGTATTTGGTCAAGCGCCATTGGCCTGGATTATCAATCAATCCGGGTGGCGATCTTGTTTGGCAGGCGTGGGTATAGTGGGTTTTATCATGGCATTTTTATTTGTCTTACTCGTCAAAGACAAACCCACTTCTACCCGAAAGACAAACGCTGTTTCTTTGGCTGACATGATGGAAGTTTTTAAGAATAAACAAAATTGGCTGCTGACTTTTTACAGCGGTCTCGCCTTTTCACCGATTGCCATTTTTGGCGGTTTATGGGGAAATCCGTTTATTGTGCAAGCGTATCATGTCAGCAAAACGGAAGCTGCCTCACTGGTGTCATTGGTTTTTATTGGTTTAGGTATCGGGAGTCCCATTCTCGGATTTATTTCTGATCGATTGGAAAATCGCCGCGCATTAATGCTTATTTGCACTTTCATTGCTTTTATTGCCATCACGCTGGTTTTATATGCTCATCCCATGCCGTTATGGATTCTCACTTTTTTATTATTGGCATTCGGATTTTTTTTGGGTGCTTTCATGTTGGTGTTTACGATTGGTAAAGAACTCAATAAATTAACCTTGACCGCCACTGTCATTGCCATGATCAACATGAGCGATGCATTACTGGACGCCCTCACAGAGCCGGGGATTGGAAAATTATTGGATTGGGGTTGGGATGGCACGATTGTGAATGGTGCGCGCTACTTTTCTTTAACCAGTTATCATATTGGATTATCTGTTTTGCCGATTTATTTGTTGATTGGAACATTCATCCTGTTTTGGGTGAAAGATATTAATAATTAATGTCAGTAATATCCTTCCCAAAAAAACCCTTCATCGCATTCAACATCCGATCTGCAGGCGAATTTTTTGCAAATGGGCTGTTTAAATCAATTGTCCAATAACCCGTTTTTAAATTTACCAACACCGGCAACATAATTTTTTTATTTTGTGGATACAATGCCAACACCCAATCATCGTAATAATCCGCAAATTGTTTACTCGATAGAATCATTTGCATCATACTGTCCCTGACGAGTATGCGTGTGGTTTTAGGGTCTATACGATAATAATCGATTCCCTCAAACAACACTTTCTTTTCTTCCGGATGAACTGTTCGAACAGCTTCTGGCGAAAAATCACTTTCGGTGAAAAAATCCTGTTTCCTGTCCACTGAATTTTTGTTTCCGAAAATATAATCCTGTAGTGCATGTCCACTCACATTACCCAAGGGTAATTTCAAAAATGTCAACAGAGTCGGTTTGATATCCATGACCGATACAATACCCGGAACGATTTTGATTTGATTGGGTGTTGTACCAAACGTTCTAAAACTCAATAAAGTATGATACTGCGATACTCCCAACACATCCGTACCATGTCCGCCTGACATGTTAACTTTTTCCAACTCATACGTCGGCGGATAAAAACGCGGAATGGTTTTTTCCTTTCCCGATGGAATAAATAAATCAGGATCGGTAATGCGATCACCCGCCATTTCAACCGCTTCACCATGATCCGATATCAGCACGACAATACTGTGTTCCAACAGTTTATTTTGTTGCAGCAGCATCATGAAATCATGAAATTGTTGATCCACTCGTGCAAGCGACATTTGATAATGATACAGGTTGACTTTTTTGACAGGTAATGTTGCCCAGGCATACGGATAATGCGGCAAACAAAAATGTACCACCAAAAGCATAGGCTTCGTTCGCGAATTTTCTAATGTCGGCTGCATCATTTTTAAAAAAGTATTGGGATCATAAGTAACAAGCGCACCCCGATTCCCATAACTGTACGGAAATAAATAGTGACCCAGCGTCGTATTCACCAATAAATTCGATAGAGGAAAATCATTCATCGTACCCACTAAAAAATCATTGAAACCGATGGGCGGCGTAATGACTTTATCAAAACCATCACGTCGATCAATATTACTGAATCGCGTATCGTCAGTCGCAAATAGCGTATGGTAACCCTTTTCTCGTAACAGATTCGGCAACGTTTCACTGACATTCAAATCACTTTGATCAGCCAGATTTGTGCGCATGTGATTTAGTTTGGGATATAGACCCGTCAAAATACTGATCCAGGATGGATAAGTGCGTGCAATCGGGGTTAACGATTCAGAAAAAACCGTGGCGTGATTTAAAAATCCATCAATATGCGGCGTTCTTTTTGCATAACCAAAAAATCCCAGAAAATCAGGTCTGACAGAATCCATTCCAATTATAATGATATTCGGTTTTTCTGAAGTGCCCGCATCCGTCACTGAATGCGTATGGGCAAATACGTTAAAAGAAAAAACAAGCACCCATAGACAGGTTAAAGCAGCGGACACCACAATAAATTTATTGTGAAACCATCGAAAAATGAATAACCCCAAACCCCAACAAGCCAGCAAAATAACAGGTGCTAAAAACACACAGAATAAAATCAAAATGATTTTAGCGACGGAAAGATTCGTAAAACTAAAAAGCACGCTGGAAAAATTCGAATTAGGAAAATAAACGCGATTTGCAAATAAAATAGTGAATAATGCGATAAACCATAAACTGATACCCGCACGCCATTTTGCTTGTTCAGAAAAATGAAGCGCATTGCACGCAAAAATAGTCACTAACCAAACCAGCACCGTAAAAGCAAAATGAATCGAAAGTTGAACGCCGATAAAATAGAAAATACCAGGCAGAACACCCAGCGGAATGGAAAGATGATTGGCGATTAATGTAAAACCGCCAAAATAAATTCCGCTGCACTGAATTAAAAACGCTACTTCCGCTAAAATCAAAAAAGCGGTTAACAATAATAATGGCAAAAATAAACTGCTTTTTTTACGATGTACGGGTGTCTTCTCTGGTTGCATAACGCTTATTTCTCTCAATACCCTGTCCTAACTCTTCCGGCGCAAAATCATCAACCGCTATGACTATTTGACGTGCTTCTTCGGATTGTAAGACAATGTCCAATTGATCCTGATTAATCAATTGCTTATTAAAAGCCTGTTTGGCCAAGTCCACCATAGTACCATTTTCTAACTGTTTTTCGCTAACTGCCGTTTTCAACATTTTTTCAATCGGTTCAGCCGCTATGGTTTTGGCTAATGCATCTTCCAATAAAGCAAGCATATTGCCTGCCACCGGCGTCACAAACGCCCCTTCTGTCAACCGATGACGGGAAGGTGTTTGATCCAGTATGAGTTGAGCGACTTTATGACCCAATCGATCAGACGGCTTGGAAAACCGTTTTCCCCAGGGAAAAATCAAAAATCGCAGTAAGCCTTTCAACCAGCGATTTGGAAAATTCTTCAATAATTCATCGAACTTTTGCTGAATATTGAAAAGACAAGTCAACCCGGCAAAACGCACAATCGGTAAATCATCCCCATTTTTACCCTGATCATGATAATGTTTTAACACAGCGGATAATAAATATAATTCACTTAAAATATCGCCAAGACGTGCTGAAATCGATTCTTTCCGTTTTAAGGAGCCGCCTAACACCAACAATGAAATATCCGCGATCAAGGCAAATGCAGCACTGAAACGGGTGGCCTGCTGGAAATAACGTTTTGTTTTGCCTTCCGGCGCCATGGCAATGCGCCCTCCGGTCAAACCCAATACTAAACTGCGAATCAAGTTACTGATTGTAAAGCTGATATGCCCCATCAATGCTTTATCAAATGCCATCAAACCTTCCGCTTCATCTTTATTGCGTGCCGCTTCAAATTCAGCAAATACGTACGGATGACAACGCATGGCACCCTGGCCAAAAATAATTAAATTTCGCGTTAAAATATTGGCGCCTTCGACAGTAATGGCAATAGGCACTGATTCATAAATGCGTCCGATATAATTTTTAGGACCGAGACAAATGCCCTTGCCGCCATGAATATCCATCGCATCATTACAGGCAATTCGCCCTAATTCAGTCACATGGTATTTTGTAATAGCCGATGCAATCGCCGGCTTTTCACCCGAATCAATCACCGCAGCGGTGAAAGAACGCGTGGCATCCATGATGTAGGTATAACCCGTCATACGCGCCAGGGCTTCCTCAATCCCTTCAAATTTTCCGATCGATACATTAAATTGACGACGCACCCGCGCATAAGCCCCTGTCGCATATACTGCCATTTTCGCACCGCCAATACTGCTCGCAGGTAATGAAATCGCCCTGCCCGCCGCCAGGCATTCCATCAGCATACGCCAACCCTGTCCTGCCATTTTGACGCCGCCAATGATCCAGTCGATGGGTATAAAGACATCTTTACCGTGTATGGGACCATTCTGAAAAACAATATTGACTGGAAAATGCCGACGACCAATACGCATGCCCGGTGTGTCACGTGGAATTAAAGCACACGTAATTCCCAAATCTTTTTTCTGACCTAACAAATGATCGGGATCATACATTTTGAATGCTAAACCAATCACCGTTGCAACCGGTGCCAATGTAATATAACGTTTGTCAAAATTCAGTCGTAATCCCAGTACTTTTTCGCCATTGAATTCGCCATAGCAAACAATACCGTGATCTGACATGGCACCTGCATCGGAACCCGCCTCCGGTCCTGTTAATGCAAAACAGGGAATTTCTTCACCGCGTGCAAGACGGGGTAAATAATAATTTTTTTGGTCTGTCGTGCCGTAATGCATTAATAATTCAGCGGGCCCTAACGAATTCGGCACGGCAATCGTCGTTGCAACGGACGCGCTTTTGCTATAAACCTTCGTCAAAATTTGTGAATGTGCAAACGCTGAAAAAGCTTTACCGCCATATTCTTTGGTAATAATCAGCGAGAAAAAGCCTTCCTTTTTTAAGTATTCCCACATCTCCGGCGGTAAATCCGCACGATTATGCGTAATATCCCAATCATCAATCATGCTGCAAAGCGTTTCGACGGGGCCATCCAAAAAAGCTTTTTCTTCGTCGGAAAGCGTCGGTTTAGGATAATTTAATAATGTATTCCAACGCGGATTTCCCCGAAATAATTCGCCTTCCCAACCCACTGTACCGGCGGCTAACGCTTCACGTTCTGTGCGTGACATCGTTGGCATGACTTTGCGATAAAATTTAAAAATGGGTTTACTGATTAATTGATGGCGCCAGGCAGTTATATACAAAGTGAGAAAAATAGCAGTAGTCACTATCCAGGCAGTGAGCAAACCATAGAGTGAAATATGACTGAGCCGTGACAATAATACTAAATAAATAATAACAGCGACAGCCCACACATTTAATTTCGCGCGGTTATAAGCCAGCATGCTGAATAATAAAATAAACGCTAATGACCAAACCCATCCCATGATTTTTTTCCTTCTTTGTCTGATGTGAAACGGTGGGCACGCTTCGCTTTGCCCACCCTACTTTACTGATGTTCTTCCGCTACAGCATAAATCCCCGGCGCATTCCGCCAATATTCTTCATAATCCAACCCAAAACCCAATAAATACCGATCTTCCGTATTCACGCCCACAAAATCCGGTTCAAAATTGACACCTTTTTCACGCTCCCGAATTTTATTCACCATGACCGCCGTGTAAACCGCTTTAGCACCCATCTGAGCGCAATAATCGATAATAGCCGCCAATGTTAACCCGCCATCCATCACATCATCAATAATCAAAACCGTTCGATCTTTCAGCGATTGCCGCGGTTCCACCAACCAGTGCAAATCGCCGCCACGCAACGTGCCACGATACCGTGTTGCATGGATATAATCCACTTCCAATGGAAAATGTAATCGCGTCAACAAATGGCCCGTTGGAATCACCGCCCCAATCATGACACAGAGAATCAGCGGATTTTCATTTTCCAATTTCCGTGTAATGTCATTCGCCATGACATCGAGTGCTTTTTCGAGTTGAGACATATCATAGAGACAATCGGCTTTTTCAAGCACTTCTTTAATATTGTGTTTCATACAGTTTCCTATATCGTAAATTAAAATAATTTTGCCATTCAACGGATGAATGAAGCGATTTCAAATGGTGTGAAAATCTCCCTTGTAATCGATTAAATTTATCGGCTGGGAATACATATGTTTCAGGCAAATCTTCCAAAATTTCAATCGCCCCTGCGCGATTATTACAAATCAATACCGCGTCACAACCTGCATCCAATGCCGCTTTTGCGCGTACTGCATAATTGCCTGCCAATTCAGCGCCCGCCATATTCAAATCATCACTGAAAATAACGCCTGAAAACAATAATTTTTTTCGTAAAACATCCGTTAACCAACGCGTTGAAAAACCGACCGGTTGGTTATCTATTTTAGGAAACAAAATATGTGCGGGCATTAAAGCATCAATACCGTTTGCAATCAGTGAGATAAACGGTTGCATATCATCCTGAAAGACATCCTCAAAGCACCGATCATCGACTGGTAATGAAAGATGTGAATCAACATTGACTGTACCATGCCCCGGAAAATGTTTTCCGGTCGCTGCCATCCCTGCTTTATGCATGCCTTGCATCACAGCGTTTCCGAGCAATGCAACAGAGTCGGCATCCTGACCAAAACTCCGATCGCCAACCACTGTATTGCATTTTTTATCAAGATCCAATACCGGCGCAAAACTTAAATCAACGCCGACCGCCAATAACTCAGCCGCCATTAACCAGCCGACACATTCCGCTAACTGCAAGCCTTCCTCATTCGAACGATGATAAATCTGTCCAATCTCACCCATACTGGGCAATTTTACAAAACCTTCTTTAAACCGCTGCACGCGACCGCCTTCCTGATCGACGGTAATCAAAAGCGGTGACTGTCGACATCGACGAATGGATTGACACAATTCACTGATTTGCGCGGCTGATTCGAAATGACGTGCAAATAAAATCACACCGCCCACATGAGGATGTTGTAATAATTCCCGTTCTTCGTCAGTCACTGTGTAACCGATTAAGTCCAGGATGACTGGACCATGAGATGGCTGCATGGGGTTTCCTTTATTTGATGCTGGTAGGTGAATTGTAGGTTTTTCGGGTTTGGGGGGGCAAG
>CAZEEF010000026.1:0-15511 GCA_964511095.1 uncultured Coxiellaceae bacterium
AAAACGTCAAATGCAAGAAGCAGAGCATAAGCATAATCAAGAAAAAGCTGTTCTCGAACAAAAAATTGCTACACTCGAAGAAAAAATAGCTAAACTAAAACTCGCCGCGGATGTAAAAAAAGTTGAAATGCCGTTAAAAGACACTTCTGGAAATAGTACACCCAGTTCTAGAATGTTTGCGTCACGGTCTAGTAGTCCTAGTCCTAGTCCCAAAAGTCATAGGTCTTCTGATGTGTGTGAAGTAGTTGAAGATGGTGAGTTTCAAATTGTTGAACTACCATCACCAAAAATCGTTTGACTACTTAAATTACGGGTTGGTATCAAATCCTGACACCTGTTGATTTGAATATTTGAAACCCTCCTCTCTCCAACTCTCTCCTCCCACAAAAAAACGTGGGAAGAGAGAGGGCTTTTCGATCTACTTCATTGATTCATTCGAAATTTGTTGGTGAGAAGAGAGAGGGCTCTTCGATCTACTTCATTGATTCATTCGAAATTTGTTGGTGAGAAGAGAGAGGGCTCTTCGATCTACTAGCAGTTTCTGTATGCATCTCAATGATTCGTCCCCCCTACCGTCAATGCATCGACCTTCAAAGTGGGCTGCCCTACGCCAACCGGAACACTTTGCCCATCCTTTCCACAAATTCCAATACCCGTATCCAGTTTCAAATCATTTCCCACCATCGATACTTTGGTTAATACTTCCGGACCATTTCCAATTAAGGTCGCGCCTTTAACGGGTTTGGTAATTTTACCGTCTTCGATGAGATAGGCTTCACTGGCAGAAAAGACAAACTTGCCTGACGTAATATCGACTTGCCCACCACCAAAATTGACGGCATAAATGCCTTTTTTGACTGAAGCAATAATTTCTTCCGGTAAGGATTCGCCAGGTAGCATGTAAGTATTCGTCATGCGGGGCATCGGTGTATGGGCATACGACTCACGTCGTCCATTGCCTGTCGATTGCATACCCATCAAACGTGCATTACGTTTATCCTGTATGTAATTTCGTAAAATACCTTTTTCGATGAGTACCGTACATTGCGTAGGAACACCTTCATCATCTACATTAAGCGAACCACGGCGATTCGGTAAAGTCCCATCATCCACAACAGTACATAAAGTGGATGCCACTTGTTGACCGATTTTACCGCTAAATACAGAGGTTCCCTTACGATTGAAATCGCCTTCCAATCCATGTCCAACAGCTTCATGCAATAATACGCCAGGCCAACCGGGGCCCAATACGACCGGCATCGTACCGGCGGGTGCATCAATCGCTTCCAGATTCACGAGCGCTTGTCTCACCGCTTCACGCGCATAACTGGATGCCAGATCATTTTCAACAAAATAAAGATAATCATAACGACCACCACCACCCGCATAACCTTGTTCACGCCGGCCATTTTGCTCTACCACGACGCTGACATTTAATCGCACGAGTGGACGAACATCTGCCGCGAGATGCCCATCGCTTGCCATAATCAAAACTGTTTCATATTCCGATGCCAAATTCACATTGACTTGAATCACACGTGAATCGAGTTTGCGAGCATAAGCATCGACTCGCTGTAATAAGGCTATTTTTTCATTTTCATTTAACGAATTGAGCGGATTGATCGGTAAATATAATTCATGTCCTACGGTCTTTTGCCAGGTTTTAATGGCTTGATGTCCGCCTGATTGACTAATGCTTCTGGCTGCCTTCGCTGCCTGATCCAATGCAGGCATTAAAATATCATCGGAGTAAGCAAAACCGGTTTTTTCCCCACTCATCGCCCGCACGCCTACACCACGATCAATGTTGTAACTACCGCCTTTGATAATGCCATCTTCTAACACCCAGGTTTCAGAATGGGTTGATTGAAAATATAAATCCGCATTATCAATCGATTGACCTAGTACGTTACTTAAAACCGTCTGCAATTGATTGTCTGTTAATCCTGCTGGATCCAATAAATCCTGTTTCGCAATATCAAGAAATTTATTCATCGTCATTGGCCTGCTTATTTAGCTTCTTTAAAGAGTACTTTCATCAAAATGGCCGCCAGTAACAAACTGACTACAGTGATGATCAAGGGAATTCTCGAGCCTACATTGGCCAGTAAACCCGCGAGTAGACCATTCAGGCCAAATGCAAATGCCATAATAGCGCCGGTAATACCCATCACCCAACCTTGTGAATCGGCATCAACTTGATTAGAAAATATTGTCAGTAGCGTGGAATAGGCCAAAGCCATTGCCGTTGCAACAATTAAGACATCAAACCAGACATAAATTGCCTGAGGGGATGTGATCGTCAAAACAGTACCCAAGGCGACAAATAAGCATCCGCAAATAACACCCTGTTTCAGTGAAAAACGTTTGGTAAATATATCCACCAGAAAACCGGTTCCCACACCAAATCCGACGCCCATTAACCCCATATAAAAACCCACTTGTAGCGGAGTGAAATGGTAAACCTGATATAAATACATCGAAATAAACGAATAAAATCCGCTCCAGCCAAATATCATAATAAGCAAAATAACGGAAAGTTCGCGAATTTTTTCGTCTTTAAAGGCGGTCACGAAAATCTCAATGGCATGATAAAATTTAAAACGAATTTTATGCTCATGAAAGAAAGTTTCATGAAATAATGTCCATAACAAAACTGTATTAATTAATGATATGAGCGCGGCGAAATAAAAAGGTATTGCATAAGTGAACCAATGAATGAGAGAGGCATCGGATAAAATACCGCCCACCATAGGCCCGAAAACAAAGCCGAGCGAGGTGAAAAACAATATCAATCCCAAATTCCGCGCTTTATGTTCGGGTTCACTTAAATCCACAATGGCTGCTTGGGCAATGGATTGACTGCCTGCCGTAAACCCCGCAATCATGCGTCCTAACAAGAGTAGCGTATAACTTCTGAATACAACCGCAATGGCCGAAAACAAATAACCAATCACCGCTCCCAGCAAACAAATCATCAATGATTTTTTTCGACCAATCTGATCTGACAAATCCCCTAAAAATGCCGCTCCAAAAAACCAGCAAAACATAAATATACTGATCGTGACACCGTAAAGGATATTACGAACATTTTTAGTCAACTCAGCGTGAATAAATTGTGATGATGGCTCAAAAACCAACGCATTCAATATAGGGAAAACCAATCCCAACCCCATGCTGTCTATAAAAAGCACTAAAAATAGCGGGGCTGCCGCAATAAAGAATTTTTTTTGTGAAACGGGTGTTCTATTTTGCATAGTATTAATCCATCATGCAGTGAAACAATTTTGTCATCTTTAATTTGCTGAAGATGACCACATATATTAAGCGAACTCTTGCCTTTCCTCCATAATTATCCTACGATCATTGAAAAGGATTATTTTTCATCAAATTAGAGCAAGGAATAAGCCATGAGAATTTCAAGTTTGCTTGTAATGTCTTATGTATGTTGCGCACTATCAAGCTGTGCTTCAGTCAATACTGCTCGACCCGTCAATCATACCCAACATTTAACGCAAAAAACATTAATTATTCCACAAAAGAAAAATCCCATAGAAGTTTCTGTTTTCTCAAACGCAAAAAATGTCACCATTCCTTATAAAATCATCGGCGAAGCAAAAGTATCCAACTACAATAGAGGCGGCATTAAGCGTCAGGATGCGATTATTCACGATGCAATGCGTTCGCTGGCAGCATCAATGGGTGGGGATGCCGTGATCGATATCCAACGTACACATAATGCAGTGACCGGCAAAGTCATTACTTATCAATCTAAAATTGCTGTGTAGGTTGGGCTGCAAGCCCAATCTATACAGTCTCACTGGCAGACAACAATCCCCCTTTGAGAGAAATTTCATGATGCGGATAAGGCGGTTGAATAGCATGTTTCTCAAAAGCATCCCATATGGCAATCAAAACTTCTGAACGCAACCCAGGACGAGATTTAATCTGGCGTAAGTTAATATAATAACGTACTTCAAATTCTATCTCATCCGTTAATTCTTTCATGAAAACTTCAGGCGTGGGATCCACTAACACATCTTTATGCTTATCCAGAACCTCATGAATAATTGTCTGAATCCCGTGAGGATTGTCATGGCGATTGATTTTAATCGATAAAACAGTACGAATAATATTGTCTTTTGCCGTCCAGTTCGTAAACGATTTACTAAAGATTTCAGCGTTAGGAACAATCACTTCCATATGATCCCAAGTCCGGACAGTCACTGCACGGCCGCCGATATGCATGACTTCACCTTCGCAACCATTGATACTAATAATATCGCCCACTCGCAAAGGCCGTTCAAAAAGAAGTAAAAATCCGCAAACAAAATTATTCACTAAATCGCGCAAACCCAAACCCACACCGAAAGCAAATGCCGTCGCAACAACCGTTAATGCCCTGAAATCGATTCCTAACAGACGCAAGCTGATAAAGACGCCTGCGACAATCATGGCATATTGACTCAGAATCGCGAGACTGTTACGCAAACCCAAATCTTTCGTACGTGACAGCAACATGCGATACATGAATTCACGCGTCCAACGCGCTGCCCAGTAAAGAAAAGAAATCACGATGGCTAATTCAATAATGCTTAAAGGTGTAATCGTTATATTAAGCATGTCGAGTAAACGGTAATTCAACATTTTATTTAATCGTTCAACGACAGGCGATTGAGAATCCCAACCATACAATAAAAATAAGACGACCCAGCCGGATAGAAACAAAACAATATGTAAAATTCTGTCGATCGGTTTCAAAAAAGCTTCCGTCCATAACCAACCGTTTGTCACATGGCGTATTAAAATTTTAGAAACCATTTCCATGGCATCATTTAACAAGCCCCGCAAAAAGAGATAACCCACTAATACAAAAATGAAAACGCTTTCATACCATGAAATGGTTAAAATCAAATTCACGAAACCGAGTAATCCGATGACCGAATTGATGAGCAAAACAAGCGGGATTAATAAACAAAGTAAAACAACAATACGTCGCAAATAAGTACGACGATTATCAATATGCGGCAAAATAAGCCCCGGCACGAGTTTCCATTGCTTCAGTAAAAAAATGGAAGCAATGAGCAAAAATAATAAGAAAACACGATCAAATAAATCTTTGACTTCATAAATAACAGGCAATTGATGCATGAAAACAGTTAATACAGTAATCACACCGCCGGTTAAAAATATCCATTTTAATTGATGATAAAGCCTGACATCGTGTCCTGCACGATCATGTACTGTTTCAACTAAACATAACCTGGCAATCATAATAATCGATTTGAAAAAAAGCCAAACGAATGCAAGATTAATCAGTAGAGCAACGTTTTGCGTTGGCACACCTAAAAAATATAATAACCAAAAAAAGTTACCGATTAATGCAATATCCAGTAAATTACGATGCAATAATTTAATACATAACCATTTTAAATTAATGTGGCCAAATTCATGATCCGGCACTCGCGCCACAAGGCGTTTTAAAAATTTATTCAGAAAAACAAACAAAGCAATCCAGACCGCTTGCAATACAACTAAAAATGCCCAGCCAAAAAAGCTGATATCCATGACACCTTTTACAATCGCATGACCTAAACTTTTAAATACTTGAAAAGCGAGACTGGGTAATAACAACAACTCGCCGCCCACATCAAGCCATGCTCTCGTGCCAAATCCAGGTAATCCCTGACGTGATGAGAGTTCGCGCTGCAATGCCTGATCGAGATTTTTACGAAAAGTCATTAAATTTTTGTTTAAATCAGCGACTTTTGTGATGGCTGCTGTGTATTGCCCATTCAAATCAGTCATTTCTTTTTGTGATTCACTGGAAAATTCGGACTCTGCAAAATAATTTTTACGTTTTGTCAAAATATCAAGACGTCCCGTCAGTAAAGCATTCAAACGTGAAAGCTGTTTGCCGAGTAATTGAACCTGATCCGTTGTCTTATTAAGCAACGTAATGGAATTGCCGTGCGTAATTGAAATTTTTAGCTGTTGAAGTTGATCTTGATAACGCGCAATCAACATTTGCAAATAGGTTAAATTGACATTTTCATTCACATAAAAAATTTCATCCTGCAATTTATCATAATCTGCCTTGGATAAATGGGTACTGTTTTTGAAGTGCGTTAATTGAAATTTTAAACTGTTCAATCGCTGTAGCCAGTTATTTTGCTGCTCTTCAAACCCAAGCTCCGTTTTGGCTTGTTGTTCTTTTAATAATAAGATGGTTTGTGATTTTAAGATCGAACCAATCCGTGTATAGCGGATTTTGTATGATTGCAAAATGCTAGTCGCCACAGTTTGTAATTTTAATAAATAATCGACACGAATTTTTTCTAACGTGAGCAGCGTTGTATCGCTGTCTAATTGCTGCCTGAGATGAGTTGCATCCGGCAAGCCGTTACGTGCGATTTTAATTCCAAAAATATTAAAAACGTTTAACTGATTTTGCACTTCCTGCGTGTCTTTTTCTAAAAGATTGATGACTTGCTGGCATTCTGTTAACTCAATATTGATACTGTCCAGATTGGATTTAGCCACGGCGATATCCAATTCTGCTTCATCCAGTAATTGTTTGTTCACCGTATCCACACTGAGCGAAGCCGGATCAGGTTGTTGCTGTAATGTTTGCAACTCAGCTTCCATTTGCGCGAAACGTTTTTTTAATAAGTCAATTTGTTGCAACACCAGTTTTGTTTTATCCGGATAAAAATTTTCATCCGACTGCAGGTTTTCTGCATAACCCACAGAAGTCAGGCAAATAAAACTGATCAGTAATAATAAACAAATTATTTTAAAATTAGGCAATCGCTTCAGCATTAAAAGTTATCCTGGTACGCATTAAAGTCAATAAAATAAGTGCTGGAAAACAGATAACAAAAGTCCATCCGTAAAAATTTGCCCAGCCAAGATGTTGAACCATATAGGCGGCCAGAGGACCCAAAAATATTCGTCCAATCGAAAATAACGCTGACAAACAGGCAAATTGCGTCGCGCTATATTTTTGATGACACAAAGCCGTCACAAAAACAAGCAACGCCGTTGTACTCATTCCCGTGAAAAAATTCTCAATGAATAAGGAAAAAATCATCATACCGTAATTTTTACCGACAATCGCTAACAGCATAAATAATAAATTAGAAAAAGCCTGTGCAATGCCAAAAAACAATAATGAACGAAATAATCCTATGCGTTCAAGTAAGATCCCGCCGGCAAATGCACCCATTATACTGGCGACAAAACCGATTGTTTTGTAGGCAATGCCGACGTCCGTTAAAGTGAATCCTAAACCGCGTAACAAAAACGTACTCATTAATTGCAATGCCAGCGCATCGCCAAACTTGTACAAAATAATGAAAGGCAGAATTAAAAAAATAGCGTCACGGCCAAACAAATCTTTAAAAGGTTCAATAAGGGCGGCTCTAAAACTGGCTGGCGGTTTAATAGCAGTGGGGAGATCGGGGGAAAAATACGTCACAACGACAGATAACGCCATGAGAACAGCCATTAATTGATAAGTCATTTTCCAACCCCAATGATCTGCCAGAATTAAGGCCAGTCCACCGGAAATTAAAATGGAAATGCGTGCTGTAAAAATATAAAAAGCTGAACCATAACCGCGTTCATTTGGCAGTAAAGTATCTGTACGATAGGCATCAATGGCAATATCTTGTGATGCAGAAAGAAAAGCAATGCATAATGCCAATTGTCCCATCATGCCCGCCTGTGTTTTAGGATCGAGCGTTGCCAATAAAAATAACATGAGACAAAGAGCGATTTGTGCTATACCGATCCACCCACGTCGTCTTCCCCAAAAAGGCGGGATGACTTTATCCATGACAGGCGACCAGATAAATTTTAAAGCATAGGGAATGCCAATCAGTGAAAGAGCGCCTATCGAAGCCAGGCCGATGCCGGCTTGGGTAAACCAGGCTTGCAGTGTTGAGCTCGTTAATGCTAAAGGAAGTCCGGAAGAAAAACCTAACAATGCGATAGCCAGAATGCGGGGGTTTTTTAAAAGCGTCTGACCGCGCAAATTAATACTCCTTCAGGTTCACTGTCATTTCCGCGAAAGCGCGAATGAGAGGAATGGGCCAACAAAATTGAAACAACAATGATAGCATTCTAATGGGTATTTGTAGTGTTTTTCAATCGGAAAGTTTATAATTCACATTATTCAATACTGGAAAAATTTTCTCCATGACCATTAGCGTATTCAATCTATTTTCCATCGGTATAGGCCCCTCCAGTTCGCATACAGTCGGCCCAATGAAAGCAGCTAGACAATTTGTCGAATGGCTGGATAAGCAACATCTATTACATCAAACAGCTCGAATGACAGTTGAACTGTTTGGTTCACTGGCTTTTACAGGTAAGGGACATGGCACAGATGCGGCCATTTTATCAGGGCTTGAAGGAAACGCGCCTGATGAAGTCAATCCGGATACGATTGCTCCCCGCATGCAGGAAATCATTACTCGCCATCAAATAAATCTCTGTCAAAAACATTCCATTACCTTTGATTTCAATCAGGATTTTTTATTCAATTTGAAAGATCTGCTGCCTGATCATACCAATGGCATGCGTTTTAGCGCTTTTGATAAGACAAACAAAACATTACTCTCAAAAATATATTATTCCATTGGTGGCGGCTTCATTCTTGAAGAAAACCAAGCCATCCATGCCATACCGGCTGAACCTGTTCCTTATCCCTTTTCAACTACGAAAGAATTACTGGACCATTGTGAGAAAAATCAACTTACGATAAAAGAAATCATGCTAGCCAATGAGTCCAGCCTGCGGCCCCGGGAAGAAGTGGTGACTCGCATCATGAAAATTGCCGAAGTCATGGGTGAATGCATCCAGAAAGGTTGTGCGGCTCATGGTATTTTGCCAGGCGGTTTACTGGTAAAACGTCGTGCGCCTGAATTATTACAAAAATTACAGCAAAAAGGCCGGCCTCATTCACATGAATATACGGACAGCATGAGCTGGCTTAATTTATATGCTATTGCAGTGAATGAAGAAAATGCTGCCGGCAGCCGGGTTGTCACTGCACCAACCAATGGAGCGGCTGGTATTATTCCAGCTGTTTTACATTACTATCTGGATTTTTATCCTGCCGCGAAACAAGAGGATATTCTGGAATTTTTACTGACCGCGGGAGCCATTGCTATTCTTTATAAAAAAGGCGCTTCCATTTCTGGTGCAGAAGTGGGCTGTCAGGGTGAAGTCGGTGTTGCCTGTTCAATGGCCGCCGCTGCATTGACAGCGGTCCTCGGCGGCACAATTCATCAAATTGAGAATGCAGCCGAAATTGCAATGGAGCATCATTTGGGAATGACATGCGATCCAATCAATGGCCTCGTACAAATTCCATGTATTGAACGAAATGCGATGGGCAGTGTGAAAGCCGTCAATGCTGCGCGACTGGCATTGCTAGGCGATGGTCATCATTACGTTTCCCTGGATAAAGTCATTGCAACAATGAAACAGACAGGTAAAGACATGATGTCTATTTATAAGGAAACCTCATTAGGCGGATTGGCTGCCAATATTCCAGAGTGTTAATTTTTCCTCGAAAAACGCCGGCGCACTTTACGCAAGTGCCAGAGTGTCATCACAGGACCCGATGCTGCAAAAATAAGAAAGAGACCGAATAAAATCTGTGGCGGATCGACAGCAATGCCCGCGATGACAAAGACTAAAATCACGATCATGACAAATGGCACTTTTCCCTTAAAATCAATTTGCTTGAAACTATAATAACGCACCCGACTGACCATTAAAGCAGCCAGACAAAGCGTTACGATTGCAGCGGGAATCGCGATATACAATCCTGAAATCTCATAATAACTTGCACACCAGACCATCCCGGCAATAACAGCCGCAGACGAGGGAGAAGGTAATCCTTGAAAATATCGCTTATCCATATCATGTGCTTGCGTATTAAAACGGGCTAAACGAAGCGCTGTGGCAGCGGTATAAACAAATGCAATCAACCACCCCAATTTTCCCAGGGTATATAAAGACCAACTATACAGAATGAGTGAAGGCGCAACGGCAAAGGCCACCATATCAGAAAGACTGTCATACTCCGCACCAAATGCAGTCTGTGTATTTGTCATACGGGCAACACGACCATCCAGGCCATCCCAGATCATTGCAATGAATATCGCAATGGCTCCCACATCAAAAAAACCTTTCATTGCAGCAACAATGGAATAAAAACCAAAAAATAATGCCGCGGTAGTAAATAAATTCGGCAAGAGATAAATACCCCGGGGTCTTTGTTGAGATTGATTTTGATCTAACACCATGAATTAATACCTCAGTTGCCTTAAATGATCGGCCATTGTGCCGTAAAATTTATTTTTAAGCTATCTGCCGATTTTGCTTTTTTTGAATAAAAAAAATTATTCCCACAAGATATCCACAACTCTCCCACATCTTGTTCTCTTGCATACTTTGAAAATATACACTATCTTGTATGTTGACGCCTCAATAGATCCTATATATTGTATTTTAAAAAAAGATAGTCTACACGATATAGTACCTGTGCAAAACTCTACACAATTTGAAGAACAATATTCTAACGACGCTCTGGAGGAGCCTATGGAAACCGAAATATTAACCCGCACCGCTGCCGTTAAATCTTTTCATGCCGATATCGCTGTGACTGCCCCTGGTTATTTAAAAGTCATTCGCCGTGATGGCACCCTGACAACATTTGACGCAACAAAGATTAATGCCGCCATGACCAAAGCTTTTTTAGCCGTCGAAGGTGATACAGCCGCCAGTTCCAGCCGCATCCATGAAACAGTCGCCAATCTTGTTAAAAAAATTACCGATACATTTGGTCGCCGCATACCCCATGGCGGAACGTTGCATATTGAAGATATTCAAGATCAAGTCGAACTGATTTTAATGCGTGCCGGGGAACATAAAGTGGCTCGAACTTATGTGCTTTATCGTGAAGAGCGCCGCAAAGCTCGGCAGGAACAGCAATTGCCTGAAATCCTTCAGACAACATTGAATGTGACGCTGGAAAATGGGGATATTGTTCCTCTCGATCTTGATCGCATGGCAATTCTTGTGAATAGCGCCTGTAAAAATTTAAACGATGTCTCTGCTAAACAGGTGATTAATGAAACCCAGCGCAATTTATTCGACAAAGTTCCCATCAAAGATGTGAGTAAAGCTTTAATCATGTCTGCCCGTGTGTTAATAGAAAAAGAACCCAATTACAGTTTTGTTGCTGCGCGTTTATTGTTAGATGAATTACGTAGCGAAGCTTTAAATTTTCTAAATGTCAAAGAACGCGCGACGTTCGAAGAAATGAATGCTCTGTATCATACTTATATGCAGGCTTATATTGAACGCGGCATTCAATTGGAATTAGTGGATCCCAAATTAAGAGAGTTTGATCTTGCCATTCTGGCTGCTGCCATCAAACCTGAACGCGATTTGCAATTTAATTATTTAGGGTTACAAACGCTTTATGATCGTTATTTTATTCACAGTCATGGCATTCGTTTTGAATTACCGCAAATGTTTTTTATGCGAGTCGCCATGGGGCTCGCATTGGGTGAAAAAAATAAAGAAGCGCGCGCTATCGAATTCTACAATTTGTTGTCAACGTTCGATTTCATGAGCTCAACACCTACGTTATTTAATTCAGGAACGCTTCGTCCACAATTATCCAGCTGTTATCTCACCACGGTTCCAGATGATTTGGATGGCATTTTTGCCGCGCTTAAAGATAATGCATTATTGTCCAAATATGCTGGCGGCTTAGGCAATGACTGGACTAACGTTCGGGCAATGGGCGCTCGAATAAAAGGAACGAACGGCAAATCACTCGGCGTTGTTCCCTTCCTGAGTGTAGCCAATGCAACAGCTGTCGCTGTCAATCAGGGCGGAAAACGTAAAGGCGCTGTCTGCGGCTATCTTGAAACCTGGCACAAAGATATCGAAGAATTTTTAGAGTTGCGTAAAAATACGGGTGATGAACGTCGCCGCACACATGATATGAATACAGCAAACTGGATTCCTGATTTATTCATGAAGCGCGTGAGTCTTGATGGTGAATGGACATTATTTTCGCCGGATGAAGTGCCTGATCTCCATGATTTATACGGTGAAGCATTCGAAAAAGCTTACACAGCTTATGAAGCAAAAGCCGCTCGCGGTGAAATACATAACTTCAAGAAAATGCCTGCATTATCGCTCTGGCGTAAAATGCTCAGCATGTTATTTGAAACAGGCCATCCGTGGATGACATTCAAAGATGTTTGCAATCTGCGTTCACCACAACAGCATGTGGGTGTTGTTCACAGTTCAAATCTTTGCACTGAAATTACATTAAATACTTCACTGGATGAAATCGCCGTCTGTAATTTGGGCAGTATTAATCTGACCAATCACATGAGCGAAAACGGTTTGGATCAAGAAAAATTGCGTCGAACGATTCATACGGCCATCCGCATGCTGGATAACGTGATCGATATTAATTATTATTCCGTACCGCAAGCACGTCACTCCAATATAAAACATCGTCCTATTGGTTTAGGCTTGATGGCCTTTCAGGATGCGCTTTACAAATCGGGGCTTTCTTATTCTTCAAAAGAAGCGGTGGAATTTGCTGATCGTACCATGGAACAAATCAGTTATTATGCGATTGAAGCATCTACCCTGCTCGCGGAAGAACGCGGAAAATATTCGACTTTTGAAGGATCTTTGTGGAGCCAGGGGATTTTACCCATCGATTCGATCGAGCTATTGGCAAAACAGCGCGGACAATATTTGGCACAAGATCGCAGTCAAACGATGGATTGGGCAGCACTCCGCAAACGTGTGATGAAAGTTGGGATGCGTAATTCCAACGTACTTGCCATCGCACCCACGGCAACGATTGCGAATATTACAGGTGTTTCACAATCGATTGAGCCAACTTATCAAAATCTCTTTGTGAAATCGAATTTGTCTGGCGAATTTACGGTGATTAATCCTTATCTTGTCACTGATTTGAAAAAATTGGGTTTATGGGATGATGTCATGGTCAATGATTTGAAATACTATAATGGAAGCGTTTCAAAAATTACCCGTATTCCTGATCATTTAAAACAACGCTATGCCACTGCGTTTGAAATGGATCCCGCCTGGTTAGTTGAAGCAGCTTCTCGACGTCAGAAATGGATTGATCAGGCTCAATCACTGAATCTTTATATGGCACAACCGTCCGGTAAAAAATTAGATAGTCTGTATCGTTTAGCATGGGAACGCGGTTTAAAAACAACTTATTATCTGCGCAGCATGGGGGCCACTAATGCAGAAAAATCGACTGTGACAGATCATGTATTAAACGCGGTGCAAGCGGATACAGGTCCAAAAGCCTGTTTGATTACCGATCCTACTTGTGAAGCTTGTCAATAAATAATTTATAAAGAGGAATATTATGTCACTCGCAGAAATCAATCCTGTTAATGCCGGCGGCGCAACCGGCCTTGAGGCACTCCAGATGGGGGCCGCGCGTATTCAAGTGGATGACAAACGCATTATCAATTGCCGTGCGGATCTCAATCAATTGGTTCCATTTAAATATAAATGGGCATGGCAAAAATATTTGGATGCCTGCGCTAATCACTGGATGCCCAATGAAATAAATATGTCGGCTGATATTGCCTTATGGAAAGATCCTCATGGTCTGACAGAAGATGAACGCATGATCATTGAACGTAACTTGGGATTTTTCTCTACAGCCGACTCATTGGTTGCCAATAATCTGGTATTGGCCGTTTATCGTCACATAACGAATCCTGAATGCCGTCAATATTTATTACGACAAGCATTTGAAGAAGCGTTACATACACATGCCTACCAACATATCATTGAAAGCTTGGGCATGGATGAAGCAAAAGTATTTAACATGTATCGTGAACTACCTGCCGTCGCACGCAAAGCGGCTTGGTCGCTTCCTTATACACAAAGTTTAGGCGATCCCGATTTCCATACGGGCACACCTGAAAATGACCAGCGTTTATTGCGCGACTTGATTGCATTTTATGTCGTTTTTGAAGGTATTTTCTTTTATGTTGGATTTACACAAGTGCTTTCGATGGGACGTCGTAATAAAATGACGGGTACCGCTGAACAATTCCAGTATATTTTACGTGATGAATCGATGCATTTGAATTTTGGTATTGATGTTATTAATCAAATTAAAATTGAAAATCCGCATCTGTGGACCGAACGATTCAGGAAAGAAGCTATTAACATGATTCATGAAGGTGTCGAATTGGAATATACCTATGCAATCGATACGATGCCGCGCGGTATATTGGGCATGAATGCGGAAATGTTTAAAGACTATTTACATTTCATTGCAAACCGTCGTTGTGCACAAATTGGATTAGAACAACAATTCCCGGGTGCAACCAATCCATTCCCATGGATGAGTGAAATGATGGATCTCAAAAAAGAGAAAAATTTCTTTGAAACGCGCGTCACCGAATATCAAACGGGCGGTGCGCTAAATTGGGATGAGTAGAGAATAGGTTGAGGCAATATTAGGATGGGCATATAATGTGCCCTTATTTTTGCTAAGGGTCTTTATATGCGTGACATTCTGACTTTGCCTTCCGATACGAGTCGTTTACTATTGCATTCCTGTTGTGCCCCCTGTTCGGGCGAAGTGATGGAAGCCTTACTCGCATCCGGAATTGATTACACCATTTTCTTTTACAATCCCAATATTCATCCGCTAAAAGAATATGAATTGCGAAAAAATGAAAACATGCGTTTTGCCGAGAAACATCATGTCCCTTTTATTGATGCCGATTATGATAAAGATAATTGGTTTGCTCGCGCCAAAGGCATGGAAATGGAACCTGAGCGCGGTATACGCTGCACGATGTGTTTTGATATGCGTTTTGAACGCACTGCATTGTACGCTTATGAAAATGGGTTTGATGTGATAACCAGTTCGTTAGGCATTTCACGCTGGAAAAATATGGATCAAATCAATGATTCTGGAATAAGAGCAGCGGCACCTTATCCGAATTTAGTCTATTGGACTTTTAACTGGCGAAAACAAGGCGGTTCAGCGCGGATGTTAGAAATATCCAAGCGAGAAAAATTTTATCAGCAAGAATATTGCGGATGTGCCTATTCGCTGAGAGATACGAATCAGTGGCGAATGAAAAATGCTCGTGAGCGGATTAAAATAGGTGAGAAATATTACGGTGTCGAAGAAGCAGAAGAAAATTAATGCTGCAACAATGTCAATCCACTGGAGACTTACCTCATTAAAATGGATCTCATTCAAAGCGGCGTCATTCGTCATCGCGAGCCTCCGAAGGAGGCGTGGCGATCCAGAAGGAAGGTAATTTCAAAAATAATGGTCGCATTCTGGATTGCCGCGTCGCACAAAACGCTCCTCGCAATGACAATGTAAATGACAATGTATATAAGACGAAATAGCCCTGTAATCCACCTGGGAAAAATTAGA
>CAZEEF010000027.1:0-1964 GCA_964511095.1 uncultured Coxiellaceae bacterium
ATTATCATTCCTATTATTTTAGGTTATATCGGAATAGTTGGCCTTGCCAAAAAATGGGTTGGGTTCTATGAAGCAGAGTTTGGAGTCACGCTACTTGTGATGGGTACTATTTTATTATTTACCGTATTTATTTTAGTACAGGCTTATTTAATTGATCAGGTCGATATAAAAAGAAAATTTGCTGAAAATGCATTGAAACTTAATCAGGCTCAATTACAAGCCATCTTAAATCATACCAACGCGATGATTTGTATCTATGACCTGGAAGGAAAATATATTCTGGTTAACAATGCATTCACTCGAAAAGTTCATAAAAGCATACGCGAAATTATTGGAAAAAATGCACATGATATATTTCCAGTCGAAATTGCAAATAAATTCAAAAAAAATAATGAAATCGTTATTCAATCCAGGAAGTCTATCGCCGTTGAGGAAAATATTCCAAATGATCATGTAAATACCTATATTTCGAATATTTTTCCATTGTTCGATGACCAGAATATTCCTTATGCTGTAGGCGAAATAGCAACAGATATTTCTCAAATTAAAAAAATTGAAGCGAGTCATCAGGCAAATGAAGAACGATTAGTGTTAGCTTTACAATCTGCAGCGACTGGAACATGGAGTTGGAATATTCTTGAAGATGTTCTTGAGTGGGATGCATCGATGTTAGCTTTATTTGGAATTAAATCCATATTGAAACCGCGATCTATAGACGCATTCTTTAATTTTATCCATCCGGATGATAGGAAAAAAATCAGAAATGAAATTGCGAAATGTCTTAAAAATATAAGTAAAGAATTAGACTGTGAGTTTCGAATTATTCGAAAAAATGGCGATATACAATATATCAGCTCAAAAGGAAAAATTTATCGGGATAAAAATAATAAACCTGTTCGTATGATGGGTGTCTGTTCGGATGTGACAGCTTATAAGCATGCAGAAAAAGAATTATTGAAAGCAAAAGAGATAGCGGAAGAAATGGCCAAAAAAGCAGAATATGCCAGCAATGCCAAAAGTTCATTTTTAGCAGCCATGAGTCATGAAATTCGCACTCCGTTAAATGGCGTTATCGTCACAACAAAATTGTTAACCGATACCAAGCTCACTGCAGAACAACGGGAATGTCTTGAAATCATTCGTATTTCTGGCGAGGCATTATTATCCGTTATTAATGATATTCTTGATTTTTCCAAGATCGAATCAGAACGCATGGAATTAGAAAACGTGGATTTTGATTTGCAAGCTATAGTGATGGATACAGTCGAAGTGACTGCCGCTTATATGAATCGCAAAAAAATTTCTTTCGGTGCATGGATTGATCCGGGTGTTCCGCAAAGCCTTAAAGGCGATCCTAACAGAATAAGACAAATCCTCGCCAATTTATTATCGAATGCGGCAAAATTTACTGAACGTGGTGAAATCAGCGTGCGAATCAAGTTACTTAAAAAAGAAAAAAATATAATTACTTTGCTATTTGAGGTAAATGACACAGGTATAGGAATTACACCGGAAGTACGAGAAAAATTATTTATGCCGTTTTCGCAAGGCGATATTTCAACTGCAAGAAAATTTGGTGGAACAGGTTTAGGTCTTGCCATATCTAAACGATTAGTTGAAATGATGAAAGGTACTATCGGCGTAGATAGTTTGTTCGAAAAAGGATGTCGATTCTGGTTTACTATTGTGATAGAAGAATCCACAACGCCTCTGAAAAAAATTGAATATGAAATAATACCTGAACTGATTGGCAAGCGAATTCTTTGTGTAGATGATAGTTCGATTAATCGCGAAATTATTAAAAACCAGGCGGATACAATACAATTACAGTGTGATCTCGCTGTTAATGCGGCAGAAGCATTAGCCATGCTGACAAAAGCATCCGCAAATAATGAGCCTTATGATCTTGCCTTGATTGATTATGAGATGCCTGATATGGATGGCGGAAAGTTGATTGAAATTAT
>CAZEEF010000027.1:2064-8331 GCA_964511095.1 uncultured Coxiellaceae bacterium
GCTAATAGCGGCATAATGCAAATTCATATGTTAAGCAAGCAAGCGGAAGAAGAAATTAAACTGAAAAGCGATGGTTCATCTGAATGGAACACAGTAGAAAACCTGTATAACAAGATACAGGAAGAATTAGAACATCTTCAATATGAAATTAACAATAATCATTTATAAGCTTTTCTATTTCTGTTTTTTTGCTTCTGCCATAAATCCGTAAGTATAACCTCCTACTTCCATTGAGCGGTCCAGCAAAGCTTCAAGTTGTGTGCGTATCGTCTGGGCATTGGTATCTGTAAATTGAATGCCTATGCCTGTCAGTACATGGTGCAGTGCATTAGGTGGAATAATCCAGACAACTTTGCCGGTGATGCTTATCGATTCTTTTTTTCCGGGTAACTGCAAATCCACGGCCACCTGAGTGCCAAGTGAAAATGTTTTAGAAGTGGGAATAAATAACCCTCCTCCAGCGATAAAAGGCATATAAGAAAGATTAAGCTCGATAGGATCGTTAATAATATAACTCAGTGGTTCGTCTTCTGGCATAGAAATATCCTTTCCTATGTTGGCCAACAAACTGAGGGAGTTTTTGTTACGGTACCATTACTCACTGCAATTTGTAAGGGGGTACAGGATGTACTGCTAGAAACATCATTTGCCTGATCGCCGGTAGCTGTTGCAGTAATGGTGTAGGACGTCGCGCTAACATTACTGATGCTTAATGTATAATATCCTTCGGTGGATGTACTGACATTATTCCAGACTTGCGCTAATGTACCATAGGTTGAATTGCTTGAACGATATTGTTCCTCAGCAAGTGATATGGAAAGCATATTATTAATGGCATCAATTCTTCGTCCCTTTCTTACCTGATAGGAATAAAGCATGATAGCAGCCACAGTCAGAATGATGACGATCGAGAGTGCAATCGATAATTCGATTAAAGTAAATCCTTCTTGTTTTGTCATTTTTATACCCTAAAATAAACTACCCATTTTGAAAATAGGAAGATACATTGCTATAACAAATCCTCCAATGATCACGCCCAGTACAGCCATAATTAATGGTTCAAGCAAACTGCTTAAGTTATCAACGACAGTATTAACTTCTTCTTCATAATAATCCGCCACTTTGTTTAACATGTCAGCCAGTGAACCGGATACTTCTCCTACAGCAATCATTTGAATAGCCATATTAGGAAACAATTGAGATGATTCCATGGCGACAGATAATTGGATACCGCTTGCCACCTCATCACAAATTTTTGCAATTGCAGCGCCATAAATCCGATTATCCATTATTTCAGGGATAGATCTCATCGATTCAACAATAGGCATACCTGCCTCAAGTGTCGTCGCAAGCGTTCGTGTATAACGTGCGATAATCCCTTTTTTGACCACAGGCCCAATAACAATAATCTTTAATTTCCATCGGTCTATTAGAAGAGGAATCGCATCAGATTGCCGCGCAGCATTTTTTATCCCCAAAATAATCGCAATAATAACGATGGCAATGACCCACCAATAACTGCGCAAACCATCTGACAGGTTCACTACCATTCGAGTGAATAAAGGCAATTTCGCACCGAATGTCGCAAACATGGCTTGAAATTTTGGTACGACGAATATTAATAAAATCAAACTGACAACAGTTGCAACAATGATAATTGCGGTTGGATAAATCAGTGCTTTTTTAATTTTGCGTTTTAATGTTTCTGTTTTTTCCATATAATCCGCCAAACGAAGCAAAATTTTGTCTAAGGTACCTGACTTTTCTCCGGCTTTTATCAAGCTGCAATATAATTTATTAAAACATTCAGGGTGTTTACTGAATGATTCAGCTAATGTTTTTCCACTACTAATATCATTTTTAAGAGACGTTACCAGGTTTTGCATGACCGGATTTTCTTGATCATGCGAGATAATATCCATTGCCTGCACAATAGGCAGACCCGCTGCCATCATCGTGGATAGATATCGCGTAAAAAGCAGAATACTTTTTGTTTTAATTTTTTTTTGCCGTTTTAAAATGTGTAATTCACGCTTTTGTTCCAGGGAAATAATTTCAATCCCCATTTTGTTTAATTCTGATTGAGCACTCTGACTATCAGCCGCTCTGATAGTGCCAGTGGTTCTTTTTCCTTGAGGATTCATGCCTGTCCATTGATAGCTTTGTGTCGAATTTGGCATTTGAATACCTATTTAAATACTCTGTTTAATTCGGCAAGATTGGTAATACCCTGCTTAACTTTTTCCAAACCAGATTCACGTAAATTAATGACGCCATCCTTTTTGGCTTGATTTGAAATTTCAATCGCATTGGCACCTGACATAATCAACTTTGTCATTTCATGTGTAATTGGCATTGCTTCAAATATACCGATGCGTCCTTTATAACCGTGTACACAGTGCTCGCAACTGCCTGGTCCATAGGATTGAAAAGTCCCTATCTCTTCTTTTTTAAATCCTTCAAGAAGCATGACTTCATCCGGTATGGATTCTTTTTGTTTGCAAAAGTCGCATAGCACACGCAATAATCGTTGAGCGATAATAATCGTGAGAGAAGTTGCAAGATTATAGGGTTCAACTCCCATACTCATTAAACGTGTAACGGTTTCAGGCGCACTATTCGTATGTAAGGTGGATAACACCAAATGTCCTGTTTGCGCTGCTTTAATAGCAATTTCTGCAGTTTCGAGATCGCGAATTTCACCGACCATGATAATGTCAGGATCTTGACGCAGAAATGAGCGTAATACGCTTGCAAAAGTTAAACCCGTCTTGGGATTCACATTGACTTGATTGATGCCCTCTATAGGTATTTCAACAGGATCTTCAACCGTCGAAATATTTTTATCAACCGAGTTAAGATAGTTTAAGGATGAATAAAGTGTCACGGTTTTTCCACTACCGGTTGGACCTGTCACCAGAATCATACCTTGAGATCGTTGTAATGAATTAAGCAGATTTTTTTGTTGCACAGAATCCAGACCTAATTTATCAGTACCTTGGAAAGTTTGCGCAGGGTCTAACACACGTAAAACAATTTTTTCACCAAAAAGCGTAGGACAAACGCTTACGCGAAAATCCACGGAACGTTTTTTAGAAAGAATTAATTTAAACCGGCCATCTTGTGGAATTCGATGTTCCGTAATATCCAGGTTTGACATGACTTTAACGCGTGCAAGTAAATAATTTGCAAGTTTCAATGGCGGTGCATTAATGGGATAAAGCACACCATGCTGTCTAAATCGGATTCGATAAGAATCTTCGTAGTGCTCAAAATGAATATCCGATGCACCTTTTTCAATAGCATCCACTAACACTCTATTGACATAATTCACGACTGGAGCACTTTCCGTGTCATATGACGCTAAATCTGGCGTTTCATCTTTATAAGCATTGACAGTAATGTCTCCAAGATCATCTTTGGTACTGCTGCTAATTTCTGAGAGAATCAGGGTGTTTAACAATTCACCGATCCTTTGGGTTAATTTTCCTGATTCTACAATGATCAGACGAGTATCCATACCTGTTAGAAATCGGACTTCCGAAAGATGTTCAATCGTGGGGTCGCTAATGGCCAAAAATAACACCCCATTTTTTTTGAATATAGGTAATGCAAGATGCTTTTTCACCAACTGAATATTTAACAACTCTGAAGGGATGAGGTCAGTATCAAATGCATTAATATCACAGCAGGGTAAACCAAAATAGGCTGCTGTGGTTCGTGCAACCTGTGTTTCATCCAGGAGTTTTTGTTGGCTTAAATATTCAAGATAAGAGCATTGATTGAGGACAGCTTTTTGAAGAGCATCTAACGCGACTTGTTTATCTATCACCCCACTTTCTGCAAGATAGTAGGCAAAACCACTCAACGCATTTTTTTTAGCGTTTTCCATATCAGATCAGTCCTCGCTTTTGCTGGACTCATATCAAATCTTTTGTCTAATACTCATTAACAAAAAATCTAATAAAATCCCACCGCAGTGAGAAACTTATTTCTCGAACATCACCGAACGGGCGAAAGAAATGATTCATTTCACCCGTAAACGTCCATGGTCATTGCTTCATTTCTTATGAAGCATATCCATTCGTTACACCACCACCGCTGGATGCCCAGGTTAAGGTTGTGCCAGCAACTGTTGGAGTCAAAATATAGGTGTCAGTGGCCGTAATACCATGTGCAGCGACAGGCGTTACAGTGATGACGCCAGATGCAACTGATAGTGCACTCACATTACCTTGAGCTGTTGTGATGGCTGCAGGAATTGTGTTTGATCCAGCATCACAACCCGTGAGTGTTCCCAGTTTTTGGTAACATTCAGCAACGGCTATTTTGTAGGGTGATGTTGCTTGAACTATTTCACTAAAATAAGCTCGGCGTGTGTAGTTCTGATAAGACGGTATAGCAACGGCAGCTAAGATACCAATAATAGCAATGGTGATCATTAACTCAATCAATGTAAAACCCATGATTGATCGCAAAGAGCGTTTCATTTGACACCTCCCTCTAAAAAGTAAATTGTCAGATTCAAAATATCCACCAAAGGAAAATTACAACCCAACTCCTTGACTAAAGATATTATATCACTAATATCCTACCCTGAGTATTTTATAATGATCACTATTTGAACACTTCTTTATTAACCGCATATTCTTGCGCAGTTTTTGAGCTAACAAGTTGCTTTTGCACTAATCGTTGCAAGTATTGATCTAACGTACACATTCCTACTTCCCCACCAATTTGAATCGCGGAATACATTTGAGCTACCTTGTCTTCACGAATTAAATTGCGTATAGCTGCCGTGCCCAGCATGATTTCGAAAGCAGGCACTCTTCCTCCAGATATCGTTTTAATGAGAGATTGACAAATGACTGCCTGTAATGATTCTGACAGCATATTCCTAATGATATTTTTTTCGCCGGAAGGAAAGACATCCACAATACGATTTATTGCTCGCGGGGCTGAGGTGGTATGTAATGTTGCCATGACTAAGTGCCCTGTTTCAGCGGCAGTCAGTGCGAGTCGAATCGTTTCCAGATCTCGCATTTCCCCGAGTAGTATGACATCCGGATCTTCACGTAACGAAGATCGCAATGCTGCAGCAAAATCATGCGTATCACGGTGAACCTGACGCTGGTTTATTAAGCATTTTTTACTTTTGTGCGTAAACTCGATAGGATCTTCAATGGTAATAATATGGCTCGTTTGATTCGTATTGATATGATCCACCATTGCAGCTAATGTGGTACTTTTACCTGAGCCGGTCGGGCCAGTGACAAGGATTAAACCATTGGGTAAATCGAGTAATTGTTTGAAGACAGGCGGCATTTCCAGCTGGTCGAGCGTTGGCACTTTTTCTGGAATGACACGAAAAACAGCTGCAATTCCATTGAGTTCATGAAAAGCATTCACTCGGAAACCCGCAACATCAGAAACCACTATACCAAAATCAAATTCGAGTGCTTTTTCGAATTCTTTCTGTTGCTCGTTATCCATAATGCTATAGATGAGTTGTTTTGTTGCTTCGGAATCTTGTATGGGAACATCTTTTATTGGAATTAAATCACCGTTAATACGAACAATGGGTGGTTGTCCTGGTGTTAAGTGCAAATCTGAAGCTTTTTCCTGGACACTTAAAGTAAGCAATTCTGTCATATTCATATTAAGCAATGCCTTCTTTTTTTAATTGGGATAATTCATATGAAGAAGAATTTCGTGTCGGATCTTGCTCTATCGCTTTACTGAAATACATTTTTGCCTGTTGTTTGTCTGGGATTTTTAAAGAGCAAAATCCTGCATTTTCATAAGCAGCAGCTGTATCCAGATAGTTTGGATCTCGGGTAGCTAATAAAAATTGCTGAATAGATGCTTCATAATGACCTGATCGGCATAAAAATGTGCCATAGTTATTATGTGTATCACCTCGCTCAGGGGCGATTGAAATAGCTTTTAAATAGTATGTGTTACTCTCTTCTTTGTTACCAGTGACTTCAAGAAAATAAGCCATGGAATAATTTGTTTCGGGAAGATTGGGTGCTTCATCGAGCGCCAGTAATAATTTTTGTTTGGCGCGTGAAATTTCATTTCGTTGCAGATAGGCAAGACCGAGTTGTGTATTGATTTTTGCTGTATCAATCTTTTTTTTATCTTCCTGACTATCAGAAGAATTAAATGAGCTGCAAGCAGTCAAAATACAGCAACTCAATAAAAACAATTTTTTTAACATGAATCAAGATTCTCCTTTGTATAATTCGCCTTTATATAATTCGC
>CAZEEF010000027.1:8431-15277 GCA_964511095.1 uncultured Coxiellaceae bacterium
TAATTCGCGCTTGGATAAGGGTGAGTTTAAGCTCGAATTAATAATTTTGGGTGTGATGAATATCAGTAATTCATGTTTTTCATCCTGTTCATGGGTATGCCTGAAGAGATAACCTACGACAGGCAGTGATCCTAAAAACGGTACTCGATCAACCGTATTATCCTTAATTTGTTTGTATACGCCGCCAATGACGATCGTTTCATTGTCATTCAAGAGTACATTGGATTGCACTTCCTGGGTATTAATCGCAGGAATAGTGGTAGGCGTTGTGCCTGTGGTACTGCCAACATTGATATTTTGTCCGCGTGTATCTTCTGTTGCTTTTAACTGTAATACAATTCTGTTGTCGAGAGTAATTTGTGGGGTAATTTCAAGACTCAGTACAGCATTTTTAAAGACAACCGACGTTGCACCGCTCGAAGTAGCTTCCTGGTAAGGAATTTCTTCGCCGGTTTGAATGATCGCTTTCTGCTGATTTGAAGTCACCACACGCGGTCTTGCAATCACTTGCCCATGATGTTCGCCTTCCATCGCGGATAACTCAAGATCCAATAAAACGTTGCCAATTCTGGCTAATGCTAATCCTACACTACCCGGGTTAGCCCCATCAAATAATTGTGCTGCAGCATTATTAAAATTAAGACGCTTGGTATAATCTTTTAAACCAGCGAGATTGGTAACATTCGCTGGACTCTTTCCTTGCTGCATTGAATTCGCACCTTCTAGAGTCCCTGTCAAATGAGTGGGTCTGGTCACGCCAAATTTGACTCCCAATTCTTCTTCAAACGTCGTATCGACATTGACAATGCGCGCTTCAATTAACACTTGTTTTGCAGGCACATCCAGTCTTCTGATTTCTGGCAAAATATCTGCAATGTTGTCGCGAGTATCACGAATAATGATACTATTGGTGCGACTGTCCACGGCAACTTGTCCGCGTCCCGTCAATAACTGGCTTTGTGGACCTTTTAAAAGAAGTGCCATATCCGCTGCATTAGTATATTTGAGTCTCACCAATCGTGAAGTCAATGGGGATAGGTTTTCGATATCCTGTTTTGACTGCATAAATTTGGTTTGAGTACTGGTCAATTCTTCAAGTGTACTGATGAACATGACATTACCGACTTGACGTGAAGCAAGTCCTCGAGAGTGTAAAACAATATCCAATGCCTCCTGCCACGTCACATTCTTTAATTTTAGGGTAATGTTTCCTTTGACAGCATCACTGATAATGAAGTTTAAGCCCGAACTTCTGGCAATTAACTGGAGCAATGTTCTAATATCGATATCCTGAAAATAAAAGGATAAATTGTTTGCTGGACGTATTTCGATATTGGTAGATGAAAAATCTGAAGAAGCGGCACGCGCAGAATTAAAATGAATATTGACTAGCGCGATGATAAAAATTGCGGTTATTCTAATAAATAAGAATGCCATCCTTTTTTTGAGCATCGACTTATTCCTTTAATTGCAATGTGACTAAATGTTGGATGTCCTGTTTATTATCTTTATTTTCAATCTCAATCACCTCTATACGATCAGCGCGGATAGTTTTTATCTTACCACCATGGTCACCAATTGTATCTCCTGGTTTAACCGAATAAACTTTATTGTCAGGCGTTAAAATATAACCGGCGGTTGTATCGTCTTGAGAGATTGTACCCACAAAACGAAGCGTGCTTATTGAGTAAGCTTCCAGTGGATTTGAAATGGCATTTTTTCCAATCAGCGATTTTTCGCTAGACTCAAATGGTGCACGCGATGAGCCGAATTTATAAATCACAGGCTGAGGTGGCTGAAATGAAGAAACATCCACTTTGACAGTCGTATTGTTTGAGGCTTTTAATTTCGTAATATAATCCTGTAAATCGCGCACCTTTCTATTGTTATTGCAAGCAAAAAGCAACATGACAATGGCTAAAAATAGAAAAACATGACGATTTGATAAATGTATTTTCATTCTAGTTTTTCTCTGGAAGATAGTAAATTAAAAGTGTCAACTCTGCCGTTAATAAATCTTGTGCATTCGCTTCTGCAGCCAGTTTTTCCCCTAAAACATCACTTTTATTTTCTATTGAAATAATAAAATTATCTACTACCACGATAGTGGACATATTGGCTATTTGACTCATAAAACTCGCAAGATTATGGTAATTTCCAGTGACAATAATTTTGATTGGCAGCTTTGCATACCCATTACTTTTGATTTCTTTACCCGGATTGAAGACGCTAAACTGTAACTGGTGGTTACCTCCTGCTTTTAATATATCGTTAAGCAATTCAGGAATGTTGTGATGATTCACTAATCTTTTTTGCCATGCGACAAGCAGGCTGCGTAGCATTTCATAGCTTGATATTTCATTTTTTACCATGTGCTGTTTTGTGATGATCAGTTCAATTTGCTGTTTTAAATTTGTTTCCTGTTGCTGGCTTTTGCTTAACTCGAGTCTTATCGAAGCAATATCCCAAGAATTACCTAAATAGAATACGATTGAACACACCAGACCAATCAGTAATATCCGGGTAGTGATGGGCCACGCATATATATTTTTTAAATTATAATTTCCCATTAGTCTGTTCTTTTCCCTGTTTGACAATTAATTGAAAATATTTGTCTTCACCTGTTTTGACTTGTTTAGTTGTAATTTCAGTCAAATCAGGTTGATTAAAAATATGCGAATTTGAAATGTTTTTCATGAAAAGTGTAACATTCAGACTCGATTGAGCACCACCTAATAAGGTAATGGTATTTCCTTCACGCGTCAGCTTAATTAATGACACACCTTCCGGTACAACTTGGGTGAGTTCATTCAATATCTGGACCGCGTTATAACTTGTTTCGCGTAAAGAATAAAGAAAATGAAGCTGCAAATTTATTTGAGTTTGTTTTTCCTTTTGTTTTTCAAGAGCCAGAAGAACGCTTTGTTCCTGATTAAGGACTGTTTGCAAATAACTGTTTCTTAAATTTTGATTACTGACAATGCTGTCAAGATAGATATGATAGATGGCGACAAAAAGCAAAGTGAGGCCAATAAAACCGGCTAACGTAATCAGAAATTGTTTTCTTTTAATTTGCCGTGCTTGTTCTCTCCACGGCAATAAATTAATTTGAACCCTATTTTCCATTTTTTTCGCCTATGTTTTACTTAATGCTAATCCACAGCATAACATTAAGGAAGGAGCCGCTATTTTTAATTTTTCCGCATCGACTTGCGGTGCCAATTCCATATTTTTAAAGGGATCTGCGATCACAGTTTCTACGCCAATTTCCTGTTGGGCTACCGGTGCCAAATGAGGAATATTGGCGAAATCACCTCCAATAATCACTTGTTGAAGATTGATGTTAGGTTTACTGGAATAAAAAAAATGCATGATGTGACGTAAATGCGTATTCAGATTTTCTTTTAATATAGTGAGCTGACCTGCATCTTCATCTATTTTATCATTCGTTGGATTTTTATAATTCTTTAATTGTTCTATTAAATGATGGCCTTGAAAAGTTTGATCATGAGCAAAAATGAGATCCTTGTTATGAATCACTATCAGAGTACTCAAATTAAAATCGAGATTAATATACGCAACAGTTTCTAATGGAGATGTTTGTTGTTGCATGATGACATGTAATGCTCTTTTCAGCGCATAGCTATTTACATCCACAATTTTTGCATTCAAGGCATGCGAATGCAAAACTTCTATATAAGGATTCACTTGTTCTTTACGGCAAGCAACCAGCATCAGTTCGATTTGTGAAGAATCTTTGCTTGAAGGACCCAGGATATCAAAACTCAAATAGATATTTCCAATGAGATCAGGGAAAAGACGATTGGCTTCTATCCAGGCGCGCGATTCAACTTCTTCCTGGCTCAAACGTTTATCGATGGTAATGTTTTTTATAATGACAGAAGAACGAGGAATCGCCAGCGCAAAATTTGCTGTGGTAATACCTGATTTTCTGAGCATGCTTTTAATGACTTCGCCAATCCTGGCATATTCTTTTATTTCGCCGTTTAAGATAGCGCCGGAAGGCGTTGCTTCAATGGAGAAATTTTCAATAAGATAAGGTTGTTTTATAGAATTTATTTTCAATAATTTGATAAAGTCAGAACCAATATCCAGTCCCATCAAATCATTGCCATTGTGATTTTTCAGCCAGCGTATAAACAAGTATTATCCCTCCGCTGCACTCTCTGTTAAATCATTGCAAGGTCTAAATGTAACCAGTATAGTATAATCAAACACGACAGGAGTTACTACTTTTGCTTTCAATGCATGATAGTGATGGATTCACATTGATTGAGTTGTTAACCATACTCACGATTACCGTGATCTTAACTGTTCTTGCTGTACCCAGTATTCTCTCACTTGTACAAACTCATCGCATCACTTCTACTGTTGAAAATTTATATTACGCATTGCAATACGCACGCAGTGAAGCAGTCAAGCGCAATACAACCGTTTATGTTTCGTTTCAATCTGGCGATACCTGGTGTTATGGAATAAATACGGGAAGTGCCTGTACCTGTTCCACACCGGCGACTTGTAATTTAGGAACCTACCAATATTCTGCTGCACAATTGCTGACACTCTCGATGAGTGGACTGACTAACAATGCATTGCAATTTGAAGGAACACATGGTGGAGCAAACGCCAGTGCATCTTTGACGTTTACTCTTTATGGTCAAAGCGCATTAATGACTATCACGGTGGGTAGATTGGGAAATTTACAGATGTGTTCAACTGGCATAAGCGGTTATACAGCATGCTAACGCTAAAAAAACAACGTCATTCATCCCTGGCAGGATTCACTTTGGTAGAAATGATGACTGCGCTCGTCATTAATGCCATTTTATTTACGGCGCTAATGGGTGTTTTTATTGCAAATATTAATCATTATAACAAGACAATTAATACAAGCAGGCTATACCAGGAGTTAGAAATGTCATTACAGTTAATGAGTAATGACATTAGACGCGCGGGATATTGGGCAAATGCCGCCAATGATATTGGTACGGGACTGAATAATAATCCTTATGTTGTATCAGGTGTGGATATTTCAGTAAATGGATCGAATAACTGTATTCTGCTCGCTTATGATAAAAATAGTGATGGCTCTTTGCCTGCCATTAGCTCTGCTTATGATGATGAACGTTATGGATTTCGTTTGAGTGGAAATGCTGTTCAGACAAGACCTCCGGGTGCGACATTTTCATGCACGGCTTCTTCATCCGCGTGGGAGAATATGACAGATCCTAATGTTGTAAAAATTACAGCATTGACATTTACACTGAATACTTCCACTTATTCAACAGGCCCGGGACCAGCAGCGATCACCATGCGCAGTGTTGATATTAGTATTACCGGACAATTAGCCAATGATGCAACGATCACTAAAACACTGACTCAACATGTCAGGATTCGAAATGATAAATATATACCATAAAGAGTAGAGTCTGTTGACAATTGATTAGGAGAGTTTAAAAAATGGCGAGTGCAAGACAGACTGAGTGCGGTGCAATTACTATTATTCTCACTGTCATATTATTTGTCCTGGCTACGCTAATCATTTTATTTGCTGCCAGTTACAGCATGATGCAGGAAAAAACTTCCATTAATTTTTTTGCGAGTACGCAAGCTTATCAAGCAGCAGAAGCAGGTCTGGAATATGCAATCAATTATTTACAAAAAAACAGTGCGACCATATTAGCAAATCCAGTCGGTGGATATATACCCGCCTATTCGGATGTTAATACCAGTAACGTCACGCTGGCAAATAACAGTAAATATACTTTTGTGTATAGCAATCCCGTTGCCAATAATTACAAATTAATATTGATTACTTCAACCGGAACCAATGCCGATGGAACAGCCACCCGAGTCATATCGCAAGAAGTTCAATTTGGTTCTCTTTTGATTTCGCCTCCCAGCATACCCATTACCAGTAAGGGTAATATCAGTATTGGGGGAAATTCTACTGTGACGAATACCCAGTCTGGTACTACGGTTAAATCAGGTGGAACAGTATCAGTGTCAGGAAGCGGTGAAACAGTACTCAGTGGTGGAGTCAGTTCAACTGCAGGAAATATTAAAAGTGATATCCAGCAAAATGTGGGTTCAATATCCAGTTTGTCTAACGGTGACTTATTCTCAACTTATTTTGGCGTTTCGATGGGTGTCGTAAAAAGTGACATCAGTCACTATTATTCAAATAGCAGTGCCACAAATTACAGTTCGACTTTGAATAACATGACAGGAACTTCTATATGGATAGATCAAACGAGTGGGGTGGCTACTATTAATGGTTCGACAGTCATTGGTTCAGCAGCTAATCCTGTTTTATTAATTGTGAACGGTGATCTGGATCTCTCTGGCAATGTGACGATATATGGTTTTGTTTACGTAATAGGACAAGCCACGACAGAAGTGTTGGGAAATGTTTCTATCACGGGCGGACTGATCTCCACGGGTGACTTGAATCTGGCAGGTCATACGCAATTAGCTTTTAGTTCTGCTGTTCTTTCCAGTTTACAAAACCAGTCTTCAATGAGTTATTATGCCAAAGTGCCCGGCACTTGGAAGGATTTTTAAACCATGGTTAAGCGCACGTGGCTGTTGAAATCAACTGGGCAAACTTTAGTTGAAACTTTAATTGCCTTATTGATTATTTCGGTGGGTGTGATTGCATTAATTCGTTTTCAAAATTATCTGGCCTATAGTAACAGTCTTGCCCGTCAACAAAGTGATGCATCTATTCTCGCCATTCAGGAAATGGAGACATTGCGTGATTTTCAAGTCTTAAACAATACCGGCGGTTATACATCCTATCAAAATATTGCGTCAGGAAGCAGC
>CAZEEF010000028.1:0-15146 GCA_964511095.1 uncultured Coxiellaceae bacterium
TTACGAAACATTTGTTTAAAAAGAAAGGAAATGTGCACCCTTAACGCTATGTTTGCACATGGCATTCAGTTAGAGTTTTTTAAGCTAGTTGTAGATGTTAATTTTATATCTAATGCTTCGAGTTGTTTCAGATAATTCTCTTGTTTTTCACTGAGCAATAGTTCACAACTGGATTGCAATTCTTCTAATGTAATATGTTGAGCGATGGGAACCGAGCTTGTTCGAAAAACACCGGGTTTGGATTCAAGAACTTTTGCCCTGCCATTTCCAAGAAAATAAATTGCATAAGTAGATGCTATAGGTATTTCTTTGTTCAGTGCCTCTATTATTGGAATTGCTCTTTCATTTGAAGCACATGCAGTAATAAAATGCTTCAAATTAATTGTAGACATTCTACATTTGGGTATCTTTTTTTTGCCGAACCAAAAATCCATGATGGATGGCATAATAAATTTCCTTGTTAGTTTGACGGAATACTGCGCACAGCATGGTGTACTCTGTTGCAAATAACACTTTAAGTATTTTGCCGGATAAAAACAATAAATAAATTAACTTCACAAAATGTTTTAAAAGGCACTGGGTCCCGTCCAGGAGCACGACGGGATGACGCACGAATGAAATGAAGACACGCCCTAGTAAAATTGTAACTAACGATCAACAACAACCCCGACTTCAAATGAATTTCTGAAACCGGGATTTTTATGCTCGACTAAATAAAATTTTATATCATTCCAGATTTTTTTCTGGATTGCCGCGCCCACAAAAAGCGTGGGCTCGCAATGACGGTTCTCATGACATTAAACCGAGGTCACACCCTACGCTTAAGCCGTCACCAATCCCAATTCCTGCACGGCATCCCGTTCTTTACGCAATTCATCCAACGTCAAATTAAATTTTTCCTGACCAAATTCATTCTGCGTTAATCCCGTTATCACTTTCAATTTTCCGCCTTCTGTACGACAGGGAAATGAGAAAATAAGGCCTTCATCCACGCCATATTCGCCTTCTGAACAACGCGCCACCGAGAAACTTTCGCCCTGAACCGTATCGTGTGTCAGGTTATAAACACCGGTTAATGCGGCATTCGCAGCGGAAGCCGCTGAAGAAGCGCCGCGGACTTTGATGACTTCAGCCCCGCGTTTTTGGATAATTGAGATAAAATCATTTTGCAGCCATTTCGTATCAGTAATGACGTCTGCAGCCGATCGACCATTAATTTTTGCATGATAAAAATCCGGATATTGTGTTGACGAATGATTTCCCCAAATGGTCATTTGCGTCACCGCAGTCACATCCACATTCGCTTTGATGGCAAGCTGCTTACGCGCACGCAATTCATCCAGTGTGGTCATTGCATAAAAGCGATCGCGGGGGACGTCAGGGGCATTATTCATGGCAATCAGACAATTGGTATTGCACGGATTGCCCACAACAAATACACGCACATCGTCGGCTGCATGATCATTAATGGCTCGGCCCTGTGTCGTAAATACCTTACCGTTAATTTTTAATAAATCCGAACGTTCCATGCCTTCCTTGCGCGGCACAGCACCCACTAAAACCGCCCAATTGACATCACGCATCGCTTCATTGACATTTGACGTACAGACGACATTTTTCAATAACGGAAAGGCGCAATCATCCAATTCCATCGCAACACCTTTCAGTGAGGGTAAGGTTTGCTCTAATTCCAGTAACTGTAAATCAATTTCTGTATCCAAACCAAGCATTTGGCCGGATGCAATTCTAAATAATAACGCATAACCAATCTGACCAGCAGCCCCTGTCACAGCAACTTTGACGCGTTTTTTCATGACTTCACTCCCAAATAAATGTGCGCTTATTCTAACGCGAAACAATTGAATGTGACAAAGACAAGATGAGACGTTAGAATGGCGCATGCAAAAATTAAGTACAGATATACCACTCAGTCTTTATATTCATATTCCCTGGTGCGTGCGCAAATGCCCGTATTGCGATTTTAATTCGCATGAATCTCGAGAGACTATCCCTGAGGATTTATATGTAAAAACATTGCTATGCGATCTTGATCAGCAAATCACTCGCCTCGAAAATCGTTCTCTTGTCAGCATTTTTTTTGGCGGCGGCACCCCAAGCTTATTCAGCCCAAAAGCGATTGAAAACTTACTCCAGGGCATTCATCAACGAATCGCCTGGTCAGAATCGATTGAAATCACGCTCGAAGCCAATCCCGGAACAGTCGATGAAGCACGATTTCTGGGATTTCGTCAGGCGGGCGTCAATCGTTTATCCATTGGCGTGCAAAGTTTGCAAGATGAAAAATTACGTGCGTTGGGTCGCATTCATAATCGTGATTATGCGCTTCGCGCGATTGACGCAGCGTTCAATGCCGGTTTCGATCATTTTAATCTGGATTTAATGCATGGTTTACCTGGTCAATCCATCGATGATGCGCTGTCTGATTTAAACGATGCGCTCGGATTCCAACCACCCCATGTATCCTGGTACCAGCTAACAATAGAACCCAATACATTTTTTCATCATAGGCCGCCTGTTTTACCGCCAGATGACACACTTTGGGATATTCAGGAACAAGGCAAAATTGTTTTGCAACAAGCGGGTTTAAATCAATATGAAATTTCCGCCTATGCAAAACCAGGACACGAATGTGTGCATAATACCAATTATTGGGATTTCGGTGATTATTTAGGGATAGGCGCGGGAGCACATAGCAAAATCACTGATTCCGAAAATCAAATGATTATTCGTCATTCGCAAATTAAAAATCCTCGCGATTATTTAAATCCAACAAAAAATTTGACTGCGTCAAAAAATATCCTGACAGAAAAAGATATTTTATTTGAATTTATGTTGAATGCATTGCGTTTAACGAAAGGCGTTTCAACAAATTTATTGACTGAGCGGACAGGTCTTGAAGTAAATGCGTTAGAACCGATGCTGAGCTTTGCAAAAGAAAAAAAATTAATGATAGATCATCCAAATAGATTGTGTGCGACAGAAATGGGGCAACGATTTTTGAATGATGTGATTGGGTTGTTTTTAATGGATAAATAATTATTAAATTTTAATATCTTCTGACGTAATCCGAATCTGATTATCTTCCAGATTCGCAATAATCAACGTGTATTCCGGCAATTCTATCCAGGTTGTCACATCTTGCGTCAACGGTTCCGATGCAATAATAATACTCGACTTCATTTTCGACCCTTTCATGACATATTCATTATCATATAAACCATAACTGTCGCCATAGGTGTACCACAATGAGTGGTAAGAAAAATGCGCCAAGTGTGCTTTATCTTGTGAAGGCCAGCCATAATCAAATACAAAACGGGTTGCCGCAATAAAATCGCCATTACTGATAAATAAATTAACCGGCGAATTAAATTGAATAGTATGTTTATTGCGAACTTGTTTAATAATATTTAATGTTGCACGAATTGCTTTACTGATATCTTCTGTATTGTAATTTTCAACTTCTTTTGGTAATTGTGAAACAAAAACAGCATAAATCCATTCACTATCTGTCGTGCCGCGAATTTTTTCCTGATATTTTTGATCAATATAATCCAATAAATCAAATTTCATTTTTTCGAAGTCGACTAAAATACCATTATGCGCCAATGCAACAGTCGAATTATCAAATATAAACGGATGTACATTTTGATTGGAAACCGTCTGTTTCTCTGTATACGAGACACCGCGTAAATGCGTCAAAAGACAATAAGGCATCGTCTTGCCGGAAATATGACGTAAATTTTCATCATAAAAAGGCAAAGAGCAGGTTTTGTAAATTAAAGGTTTTTCAGGATGATAAGAATGTTTATCCCAGGAAACCATGCCAAAACCCGCTAAATTCAGCAAATGTGACATATATTCCGGATGATAACTTTGCTTGATAAAAGAATTGTCGGGTTTATATAACAATTCTTCAAGCAAAATAGGTTTGCCCAGATACGATAAAATTCGGCACATAGCTCACCTGTTATATAATTCACTATTCAAACGGATATCCAATTTTTCTGCCGATCTTGCCAACGTTGCAAATGACTGACAGACAAGATCAAATACTTTATACCAGTTATGCATATTATTTTTTTGTAATAATGCAATATTTTCCTGACGCATTCTTAACAAAATAGCCTGCTCGCAGGTCATATAATTAAAAATGGAAGGCGATGTATTATCCATAATGGAAATACTGCTAAAAATATCTAATGGCCCAAGAACAGATAATTTCGCGACTTTATTATTATGGATAATATTCGACTGGACTGCGCCGTATAACACAATATAAAACGTCGAATCGATATGATTTTCCTGAATCAGAGTACATTCCGTGGGTGCTTTGACTAGTTCGAAGTGTTGTAATAATTCAGTTTTTTCTTCCGTTGTAAAACGATGGAAAAAATCCATGTCGGGCAATTCTGCAAAATACAGTTCCGTTTCTTCCGTCGTTAACAACACAGGCTTATGGAATGACTCAATCAATGAAGTAAACAGAGAACGTGTTTCCATATCTGTTTGCTGCATGATATTAAGAATTTTTTTGTGAAAATGAGCGAGATTTTCAATAATTTCGTCTGAAATAGCCCGCTTCAATTGATAACAAATTTGACGATGCAAGAGAGCGAGTGTGTCGAGATATTCCCTGGTAATGAACAAACAATTCATTTCACTCGTTGCAACAACAGAAATAGTTGATGGCTTTTTGTCAACGATACTGACTTCGCCTATAAAATTACCGTGCCCGAGTGAAGCCAACTTCGTAAATCCTTCTCCTAAAATTTTTGCCGTAATAACAGCCGTACCGTCGAGTATAATGTAAACCCCTGTCGCGACCGTACCCTGTTTTATAATGGCATCTCCCGTGGAAAATTTTACCGTTTTTCCATAACTGGTCAGGATATGCAATTCATGTGAATTGAGATATTGACTGAGTCGCGTTGTCGATAAAATCGTTGTGATTTCAGAATTAGACATATAATTTCCCTATTTCTTTTCGTCCTGCCCAAAGATCACATTGTGTTTGCACGACTTTTTGTAAAGAATCTGTTTTTTTATAAATATTTTTCAGATAATGGCTATCACTTTTGTTTTTTTCGACGTGCTTTACAATTTTTTTAATATAATTTTCGGTTTTTAATTTTTTACTATCCATACTGATTAATGTAATTGTATTTAAAATATCATCGCTTATTTTGACATGCCCTAATGTTTCAAAATCAATTAAATCACCTTCAAATCCATAACGCGCTGCCTGAAATCGATTTGATCCATAAAAATAATAAAGATCTTTTGCTAACTTAAATGTTTTTTGTGTGAGAAGGTAATGCGAAAGTGTTTGGATGTAAGCAGTAATTAATACGGATTTTTCGATCGTTAATGGTGCATCACACACGCGGATTTCGACGGTTCCCAATTCAGGTTTGGGTCGAATATCCCAATAAAAATCTTTCATGGAGTTTATGACATCTGCCTGACGAAGTTTATAAAAATACGCAGAAAATTCTTCCCACGAAACAAGATACGGCATAGGACCGCTGAATGGAAATGCATTAAAAACAGTCGTGCGTGAAGTTTCATAACCCGTATCGATGCCTTGATAAAAAGGGGATGAAGCACTTAACGCGATGAATTGAGGAACATAACGCGCTAATGCATGCGTCAAATAGAGCGCGTCTTCTGCATTTTTGCATCCAATGTGAATGTGCTGTCCAAAGACGGTGGAACGTTTTGAAAGATAGCGAAACCGCCACGATAAATTTCTAAACCGTTTCGTGGGAAATATTTTGCGTAGCGTCCATTTTTGAAAAGGATGCGTCCCACCCCCCGAAATTTTAATGCCAATATCATCAGCCTGTCGAAGCAAAAAATCACGTATATCAATCAGTTCGTTATAAAGTGTGGCTGGCGATTGATGTATGGATGAATTTATCTCAATCATGCTTTGCGTCACTTCTGGTTTGATTAATTTTTTATATCGACTTTCACTGACATTGCGAATGAGATCTTTAGCGCCTGCGATGAGATCATACGTCATGGGATCAATGATTTGTAATTCGAGCTCAATACCGATTGAGACGAGAGATGATTTTTTAAAAGATAGCATTTTCATCGGGATTCCTGTTAAAAATGCTTTCAAGTTATATAATAATTTCTAATATAGTATATAATAACACATCTGCGATATCGATATTATGCCATTCACCCCTCGTCACGATTTAACCTCAATTTTTAAATAAATATTTTTTGATTAAAGGACAGTAATGTCCTATACTAAATATGGAGCACTATGAAAGTAAAACAATTTATTCAAAAACTCCGTCGAATAGGAGCCACAATTGTTGAAGGGAGAGGAAAAGGCGGCCATGTCCTGGTTAAATTTAGAGACAAAAAAACAACCATACCGATACATGGTGATATGGATATGAGTCATATTTTCCTTAAGAAAATTTGTAAACAGCTAGGCATTTCATTTGAAGAATTATTGTAATCGAGGTGTTTATTTATGCAACAAGCTTACCCAGTTATTTTAACAAAAGATGGTAAAAATCTTATTGTCGAATTTCCCGATGTTCCCGAAGCAATAACCATAGGAAAGAATAAAAATAATGCTATCGAATGGGCACAAGATGCTTTGGTGGTTGCATTGTCAGGTTATCTGGATGAAAGAAAAGATATACCGAAACCTTCAAAACCCAAAATGGGCCAAATAACAATTGTATTGCCTCCCGTTATTGCTTCAAAACTGGCGATATATCAAGCCATGCGCGATCAAAAAGTAACTCAAGCTGCGCTGGCAGAAAGATTACATTGTGATGCGCGACAAATTAGAAGATTGCTAGACCTTGACCAACATTCAAGAATGGATTTTATTGATGATGCACTGCAAGAATTAGGCAAAAGATTGGTAATAGATATTCAACCTATTACCCCATCCAAATCGATCCAAATTAAAGAATTAAGAACCCGCTAATGACATCCAACGCTTAACACAAAAACTGCCCACATTTCGCATCCAACAAGTGATAAGAAATGCCTAACGCCAGAAAACTCGGGTTTTTAATTTGTGAATTACTGTAACGAATGCTGGTATAAGACAAATCGGCGACCCAGTTTTGAGTCATGTCATAACTCACACCTATCGCGACAACGGGGCGAAATACAGAAGACGACTGGGTTGGAATAGAGATACTTATCACTGAATTTTCCACTTTACCCGTTGTTTTAGTAGCAAAATATGCACCGCCTAATTTTGCAAACGCTGCAAAACCTGTATCGGAAAAAGGAATCATCCCTTTACCTAACAACTCAAAACTCGCTGCACGTGTTTTAAGTGAATTCGTAACACCAGACGTTTTATAGGACATGGATGAATAAAAAGTAAAACCGGCTTCGAGTGCCGCATACTCATTCATGTTGTAACCTGCAAAAAGACGAGAACCAATCCCTGTTCCTTGCGGTTTCACTGTAACAACGCCGGATGGAACAAAGCTGGTTGGAACAGTGAATGTCTGATTTTGACCATTCAAATTAGATTGACCCAGCATCAACCCAAAATAACCGCCCTGACCTGTTGCATAAACTGCACTCATTGGACAGATCAATAATGCAACCAAACTAAATTGTTTTATAATTTTAATTTTCATAATGAAATCCTCTTCAATTAGTTTGTCAAGATTAGTCAAGCACTTTGATAAAGTCCAGAAAAAACAATTAAAGCGATCTTGCAAACTGCAACTCCCAAATCTCCCGCCCACACTGCCGCCCTCGCTGCTCAAATTTAGTCACCACAGGCCGCTGTGATGAACGATCTGCATAATTTCCCACACCGCTTTTATTTTTTAATTCAGGAAAATGGGATAAGACACACATCATATGTTCCGCGTAATGCTGCCAATCCGTCGCCAAATGGAGGGTGCCGTTTCGTTTTAATTTAGAAAGAATACGTTTAACAAAATTTTCCTGAATCAACCGACGCTTATGATGCTTGCGTTTAGGCCAGGGATCTGGAAAAAAAATTTGGACGACATCCAGACTGTTATCGGGAATACAATGTTGTAATACTTCCACCGCATCGGCATAATAAATTCGAATATTTTTTAATTCAGCCGCTTCAATTCCCTGCAGCAGACTCCCGACACCCGGCAAATGCGTTTCAATGCCTATAAAATTCTCTTCTGGAAAGGCTTTTGCCATTTCTAACAGCGAATAGCCCGAACCAAATCCTATTTCTAAATTGGTTTTAGCTTCCCGCTTAAAAACAGTCTCGAGCTTAATGAAGCCATCCTGTAAATGCAATCCAACGACAGGCAATAAAACATCGACAGCCCGTTTTTGTGCATCCGTCATGCGTCCATCACGGCGGACAAAACTCTGAACACGTCGCAAAGGTAAGTTATTCATGATCATTCACTTTTGTTTTTTTCTGACACATCAGTAATCAACTGTTGTTTGATCTGATGCAGTTGGCTTTCAAGGCCCACAGGATAAATCCTTTCAGTACCTGCCTGCAAAAATAGCGTCACCTGCTTCCTGGCAGTGTCACGCATGACAGAAAGAGCGGGAGAGTGATAAATGAATTGGCCCTGCCGAAAAATGGGTGTCAATAAATCAAATGAAGCACTCATCTCTGTCACTGGCGTTGTTGCATGCGGGGCATCCAGCGAAATACATTCCGGATTCACTTCGGGAATGCCTGATTCAACGTCATAAATGATATCCATGACCGGAATACTGTCACGCATAAAACGGCGGACTTGATGAATGCCAGGATTGGAAACTTTGACCGCTTGTTCAGATAATTTCAGTTTATATTCCCACTGATTTTTTTCATTGCGTAGCGCAGATAATTTATAAACACCATCTAAGGCAGGCGTGTCATACGCGGTAGCCAGATTCGTTCCAACACCCCAGACCGAAATAGCCGACCCCTTTCGTTTGAACTGGTTAACAACGTATTCATCGAGACTATTGCTTGCAATAATTTTTGTTTCGACCAATCCCGCTTCATCAAGCATCTGGCGTGCTTTTATACTTAATCCCGCCATATCGCCGGAATCTAAACGAATAGCAAGCAATTCAGACCCTTTCGCTCGTAATTTTTTACCTATCTCAATCGCATGTTTCACGCCTTGCAGCGTGTCGTAGGTATCCACCAATAAAACGCAATTATGCGGCATCACTTCTGCATAAGCTGAAAAAGCCGTCATTTCATCGGAAAATGCCGTGACCCAACTGTGCGCATGGGTGCCAGAAACAGGAATACCGTATTTTTTTCCGGCTAACACATTCGAGGTAGCCACACATCCGCCAATATAAGCCGCCCGACTCGCCGAAAGCGCACCATCCGGTCCTTGTGCACGGCGCAAGCCAAACTCCAAGACTGAATCGCCCACTGCCGCCTGACAGACGCGAGAGGCTTTCGTCGCAATCAGTGTTTGGAAATTAATAATGTTTAACAGAGTCGATTCCAGTAATTGACATTGAAGCAATGGACCTTTAATTCGCAACAAGGGTTCATGGGGAAAAACGACCGTCCCTTCAGGAATGGCATCAATATCACAGGAAAAACGTAATTTTCGTAAATAATTCAAAAAATCCGCTGTAAATAAAGGATCACCGGCCGGCGCGTTTAAACTTTGCAAATAATGTAAATCATCTTCTGCAAAATGCCAATCCTGTAAAAATTCAATGACAGTGCCCAGACCACAGGCAATGGAATAATTGCCCTGAAAGGGCTGTTTGCGAAAAATCTGATGAAACACGGCTTCGCGTTCATGCATATTCAGTTTCCAATAGCCATAAGCCATTGTCAGCTGGTATAAATCAGTCAATAGAGGAGAAATCACTGTGTTTTTCCATCACCATAAAAATAAATCAATGTTATTATCACTATCTCTCGATAGACGCGGGCATTATACTTCAATCCATGATCACTCTAGAACACATTAGTAAAAATTATATCACCCCGGCGGGTACAGTGACCGCCTTGCAGGATATCAACCTCCATGTCAATAAAGGGGAAATTTACGGCATCATCGGCCAAAGCGGTGCGGGTAAAAGTACCCTCATTCGCTGTGTCAATTTATTGGAAAGACCGGATAGCGGCAAAATAAGAGTCGATCAGGTCGAACTGACGACGCTTTCATCAGAAGCCTTACGTATTGCGCGCCGTAAAATAGGGATGATATTCCAGCATTTTAATTTGTTAAATTCGCGAACGGTTTATGAAAATATTGCCTTTCCACTCGAACTGGCTGGGCACAGTAAACAGGCCATTGCAAACACCATTCATCCTTTGCTTGAACTGACGGGTCTCACGGATAAAAAAAATTATTATCCGGCAAAATTATCGGGCGGACAAAAGCAACGCGTGGCGATTGCCAGAGCATTGGCTTCTCAGCCGAGTGTACTCTTATCGGATGAAGCGACTTCCGCACTGGATCCGGAAACGACAAACACTATTCTTGAATTATTAAAAAATATTCGCGACACGCTCAATCTGACCATTCTTCTCATTACCCATGAAATGAGCGTGATCAAAGCCTGTTGTGATCGTGTCGCCATATTACAGCAAGGTGCCTTAATTGAAGAAAATGAAGTGGGTCAATTTTTCGCGCATCCCAAAACGTTGATCGCCAAAAATTTTATTACTTCCTCATTAAAACAGTCATTACCTGTGATGATTGCAGAAAAAATGATATCGCATGAACAAACCCATCATCATCCCATTTTGCGTGTCTGGTTTTTTGGCGATGCGGCCACTCAACCGATCATGGCACAGCTCATGAATCAATTTACGTTGCGCATTAATATTTTGCAGGCCAATGTGGAATATGTAAAAAATCACGCCATGGGTATTATGATTTTAGCGATTGACGGTGACAAACAAAACCTTCTCGCAGGTATTCAATACTTACAACAATTAGACATTCAGGTAGAGGTGCTGGGTTATGTCCCAAACGATATTATCTCTTTTGCTTAGCGCAACGCTTGAAACGCTTTATATGGTGTTGATCGCGAGTCTTTTGGCAATAGTCGTCGGAATACCGCTTGGCACCATTTTATATATCACGCGCGAAGGAAATATTCTGGAACAAGCTAGCATCCATTCTACTTTATCGATTATAGTGAATATGACGCGATCGATTCCCTTTATTATTTTAATGATTGCCGTTATTCCCTTCACACGACTCATCATGGGCTCATCCATCGGAACCAATGCAGCGATTGTCCCATTAAGTCTCGCCGCCATGCCCTTTCTCGCACGTGTGGTGGAAAATGCATTACTCGAAGTGAATAAAGGATTAATTGAAGCCGCCACCGCCATGGGGTCGACGTCCTGGCAAATCATCAGTAAAGTGTTACTTCCGGAAGCTTTACCCGGTATCGTGAACGGCTTAACATTAACCATCATCAGTCTGGTGGGTTATTCTGCCATGGCGGGCGCTGTCGGCGGCGGTGGATTGGGTGATTTGGCGATTCGGTATGGTTATCAGCGTTTTGATGTGGGTATCATGCTGATGACGATTGCGATCATGATTGTTCTGGTCCAGGTGATTCAGTATGTTGGAGATACGATTGCGAAACGGTTGGCGCATGTCAGAACCTAAGGAAATAACTATGTTTAAAAAATTAAAAACACTGTTTGTCGTTTTATTCAGCTTTATTTTATTAACGGCCTGTCAATCCCAAAATAAGAACACCATAAAAATCGGCACCATTTCAGGGCCTGAAACGGAATTAATGGAAGTGGCAAAACAAGTTGCCAAAACGAAATATCACCTCGATGTTCAAATCGTCGAATTCACCGATTATATTCAGCCAAATGCCGCGTTGAATGATGGCAGTATTGATGCCAATATGTTTCAACATCAACCTTATCTCGCCCAACAAATAAAAGATCGTCATTATGCGCTTGTCTCCATCGGCAAAACATTTGTTTACCCGATGGGCGTCTATTCCAGCAAAATTAAAAATCTGCAAAATTTGCCAAACGGTGCATTAATCAGTATTCCAAATGATCCGAGTAATGAAGGACGCGCATTATTATTATTGCAAAAAGCAGGGCTTATTAAACTCAACAATCCGGCGGAATTGTTTGCCACGCCGCGAGATATTGTCATGAATCCCAAACAAATGACATTTAAAGAACTCGATGCAGCGCAACTGACCCGAAGCTTGCCGGATGTGGATGCCGCTGTAATTAATACGAATTATGCTGTCCCTGCCGGACTTTCTCCCACGAAAGACGCCATTTTTCTGGAAGGACCCGATTCACCTTATGCCAATATTATTGTGATTCGTACCGATAGACAAAATGATCCGCGTCTCAAACAATTAGTCGCTGCTTTCCAATCGGAAGAAGTCATCAATGCGGCCCGGAAAATTTTTAACGACCAAGCCATACCTGCGTGGTAAGCTATATTTTTTAGAATACTGAGAAGGAATTGCGAATATGATGGATATAAAGAAATTAAGCATGATCGGTCTTTGTGTACTTGTCACCAGTTGCGCCTCCCAGATGCCCAATTCTCCACCTAATGAAAAATTGGATGCTAAATATACTCAGGGAAACGCTGATCAATTGTTTAGTACTGGCGAAAAATATGCAAAAGGAATGGGTGTGACGCGCAATTATGCTGAAGCAGCCAGGTATTATCGGGGTGCTGCACAAATGGGCAATCCCAAGGCAGAATATGCGTTAGGTTATATGTATCGTACCGGACAAGGTGTGCCTCGTGATTATAATCTGGCCTCACAATGGTTTGAACGTGCCGCAGCACAAGGCAATTCCGATGCAGAATATAGTCTTGGCGTGCGTTACATGTTAGGACAAGGCACTGCACAAAACTATGGCAAGGCATTGGAATGGTTTGAAAAAGCAGCCGGACAAGGCAATCCTTATGCGGAAAATCAATTAGGCTATCTGTATGCTGCAGGCAAGAGCGTCCCGCAAAATTACGCGACTTCTATGCAATGGTATCAAAAAGCAGCGGATCAGGGGCTTGCCAGTGCGCAATATAATTTAGGCTTAATGTATGCGAATGGTATTGGCACGCCAGTCGATAAAGCGAAAGCGAAGCAATTATTCGATATGGCTGCTCAAAAAGGATTTGATCCAGCGAAGCAGGCCGTTGAGCAATAAAACATGCATGTCGCGCGCAAACGGTTTGGCCAGCATTTTTTGCACGATAAGCAAATCATCCAGCGTATCGTCGATGCCATTATGCCAACCCCTGACCAGCACCTGGTTGAAATAGGTCCGGGTCAGGGTGCGCTGACAATACCTGTTTTAAAAAAAGCTGGAAAATTAGAGGTGATCGAACTCGATCGCGATCTTATTTTACCCCTTAAATCGCGCTGTGCTGAAAAAGGCGATTTAATTGTGCATCAGGCTGATGCACTGTTATTCGATTTCAGTCAATTAATGACGGATGAACAACCCCTGCGTCTCATTGGAAATTTGCCTTACAATATTTCAACGCCATTGATTTTTCATTTATTAACTTTTTCGGCAGGCATCCGCGACATGCATTTCATGCTGCAAAAAGAAGTCGTCGATCGCATGGCTGCACGTCCTGGCACGCATGCGTATGGACGATTGAGTATTATGGTGCAATATCATTGCCGCGTGACTTCTTTATTTCACGTCGGACCTACTGCCTTTGAGCCACCTCCTCAAGTTGATTCGAGCATTGTGAAACTGGTACCGCATCGCGAATTTCCCTATCCGGCACTCGATTATGTCCACTTTGCCAATTTGGTCAAAATGGCTTTTGCACATCGCCGCAAAACGTTACGCAATTGTTTACGCGACAGTGTCACGGATGAAAATTGGGAAAATGTTCACATTGATTCAAAACTTCGTCCCGAACAACTGAGCTTGGGTGAATATGTCAAACTCAGTAATTCACTGGTGAAATAACATGGCGACTTATGCCATTGGTGATGTCCAGGGTTGTTTTTTTGCGCTGGAAAAACTATTGGAAAAAATTCAATTTAATTCGGCAAAAGATGTTTTATGGTTTACGGGTGATTTAGTTAACCGCGGGCCGCAATCGCTTGAAACGTTACGTTTCGTCAAAAATCTCGGTAAACACCAACAAATTGTTTTAGGCAATCATGATTTACATTTGCTGGCCATGGCCCATGAAGCGCATGCAGGCTGGCCAGATGATACTCTGGCACCGATTTTGAAAGCCGGTGATCGGGATGAATTGATAGAGTGGCTTATACAGCAGCCTTTATTACATCATGATGAAACACTCGGCTTCACGCTGATACATGCCGGTCTTGCGCCCGCCTGGGATCTTGCTCTTGCCAAAAAATTGGCTGCGGAAGTTGAAACGATTTTATTGAGCGATCAACGCATCGATTTTTTTCAGCATATGTATGGCAATGAACCGACTGCATGGCATGAAAATTTACTGGGATGGGAACGAATACGTTGTATCGTGAATTATTTTACACGTGTCCGATTTTGCCATCCCGACGGCAGCATGGAATTAAAAACAAAAGAAAGCCAGCGGCCAGAACAAACAGATTTAATTCCGTGGTTTAACATTCCGGAGCGGCGCAGTGCCAATTTAAATATTATTTTTGGTCACTGGGCGGCATTAGGGGGTGTCACTCACACACCGAATACCTTTGCCATTGATACGGGGTGTATTTGGGGATATAGTTTGACAGCAATGCGTCTGGAAGACCGGGTTTGTTTTAGCGTGTCATGTAACAAGTAAGAGAAATAGCATGAAAACAAGATTTGAATTGGATTTTGATTTTTGTACGTCATTTTATGAAAAATACAAATCATTCAGTCAAATAGATTGCTTCAGTCATTCTCATTCTAATCTTCTTTCACTCATCCATTGCAATCAGCATACGCATCATGAAAAACAAAAATTCTACCAAATCACGCTGTCTTTTTTCCAAAATCAAGTTGATATTCGTTCGTACTATCGAGAATTATATTCTCCGGATCCGATGGCTTATGAGAGTGAATGCATTAAAAATCCTGAAATAAGACGGGGTAATAAATTGGCAGTCATACGACATACTGTATTTCTCTCTGAATCAGCAGCCACTCATCTGGCGCCTGACACGCCCAATAAAGAATTCTTTTTGAGATTAAGTAC
>CAZEEF010000029.1:0-15021 GCA_964511095.1 uncultured Coxiellaceae bacterium
TGGCGACAAAATCCCAGTTAACCAGTTTCCAGAAATTTTCAACATAATTGGGTCGCGCATTGCGATAATCAATATAGTAAGCATGTTCCCAGACATCACAGGTCAACAACGCTTTTTTATCTTGCGTCATCGGTGTACCCGCATTACTGGTGCTAAGTATTTCCAATTCACCCGCTGCATTTTTGACAAGCCATCCCCAGCCGGATCCAAAAGTTGTAATCGAAGTCTGGCTGAATAATTTTTTGAATTCATCAAATGAACCGAATTTTTTTTGGATTGCATCGGCCAGTTTGCCTGCCGGTTCGCCGCGACCGTCTGGCGTCATGCAGTGCCAGTAAAAAGTATGATTCCATACTTGTGCCGCATTATTGAAAATACCGCCGCTTGATTTTTTAATGGTTTCTTCGAGTGTTGCATTTTCAAACTCAGTATTTTTAATTAAATTATTTAAATTTGTCACATAAGCCTGATGGTGTTTGCCATAATGATATTCTAACGTCTCTTTGGAAATAGACGGTTGCAAGGCATCCAATGCATAAGGTAGTTTAGGTAATTCATGAGCCATTTTTGCTTTTCTCCCAAAACTGAATGAAAATCAGAGTGTATGAATGATATGTTATGAATGCAAGAGTATTATTTTGTTTAAATCATTAGGAAAAATACCGATGAAAATGACTACAAAATGGTTAACCGGCATGATTTTTTTAATCAACTTGTTAATGAGTACGCATGCAATAGCGGCTGAATCCTTAGAGCACGGTATCTATCATCCTTATCCGGCGCCTCCCATCGAGGGCATCACTGACTGGATTAATTCGCCGCCACTTCAATTAAACGATTTAAAGGGTAAAGTCGTGTTAATTGATTTTTGGACGTATTCCTGCATCAACTGCATTCGCACACTCCCTTATTTGAAAGACTGGTATGCTAAATACCATAACGCAGGTTTAGTGATTATAGGTATCCATGCACCGGAATTTGAATTTGAAAGAAATATTGGAAATGTCAAAGCAGCTGTCCTCAAAAATGGAATTCAATACCCGGTTGCGCTTGATAATCAATTTGTTACTTGGAAAAATTATAATAATCAGTATTGGCCGGCGCATTATTTAATCGATAAAAAGGGCATGCTGGTTTACCAGCATTTCGGCGAAGGTGAATATGACGTGACTGAAAACAATATTCGATTTTTGCTGGGAATCCAGTCGGGAGCGGCAACGCCGTTAAAAACAGAGGAAGCACTTTCTTTTAGTCAAACGCCCGAAACGTATTTGGGTTATGCACGGGCGGAGCATTTTTCCAATGCACAACCTGTCGGGAAAGATAAAGCCGCACTTTATTTATTTCCCGATGAATTGAATGAAAATAACTGGGCTTTGAACGGTGAATGGATCATCGATGACGATAAAATTGTTTCTGCACAATCCAATGTTTCATTAAAAATCAATTTCAATGCGCGTAAAGTGTATATGGTGATGGGAAACACGTCGAAAGAACCGATCACGGTGAAGCTCTTATTTAATGGAAAGCCGATGATTGCCGGAAAAGGAAACGATGTCATCGAAGGTCATATCATAGTCAATCAGCACAGACTCTATGAAGTCCTGGATTTACCGCATTTTGAAAATGGTATTTTACAAATTATTTCAGACAAACCAGGTCTTGAAATTTATACATTTACGTTTGGATGAAGTTTAGATGACTTCATCCGTGCGTTGAGTTAATACTTCATAGCCATTGTGTGTCACTAAAATGGTATGTTCCCATTGTGCTGACAGGCTATGGTCTTTGGTGACAACCGTCCAGCCATCCGGTAAGAGTTTTACAAAACGTTTTCCCGCATTGATCATCGGTTCAATCGTAAAAATCATGCCTTCTTTTAATGCAATGTCAGTACCGCGTTTGCCATAATGTAATACATTTGGCGGTTCATGAAAGATTTTACCGATACCATGACCGCAATATTCCCGTACGACAGAAAAACGATTTTTTTCGGCATATTCCTGGATGACAGCACCAATGTCCCCTAAATGAGCACCCGGTTTGACTTCCCGAATGCCCAAATAAAGACATTCCAGGGTGGTTTTAATTAAACGATCAGCAAGGATGGAAGCTTTATTGCCGACAATAAACATCTTGCTGGTATCACCGTGATAGTCTTCTTTCAGGACGGTGACATCAATATTGACGATATCGCCTTCTTTCAATATACGAGGCCCGGGAATGCCATGACAAACCTGATGATTGACAGAAGTACAGATCGATTTGGGGAAGCCATGGTAGTTTAAAGGGGCGGGAATAGCCTTTTGAACATTGACAATATAATCATGACAAATTTGGTTTAATTCATCGGTACTGACGCCGGGCTGAACACGAGGTCCAATCATTTCAAGGACTTCGGCAGCCAAACGCCCTGCAATACGCATTTTTTCAATTTCCTGAGCGGTTTTAATAGTGATGGTCATAAAGGATTATAGGTATTAAGTTATTGTTGATTAAGAGTAACTATGTTATAAAGTCGAGCTCTGATTAGCAATCAAAAATGCATTCAGAGATTATGTTTTTAAAATTTAAATCCGCACACATATTCTCACCATTTGTCGGGTGCCTGTACAAAATCAGGTTGGCAAATGAAATATGTGGAGGTCTAACCCAATGAGAGGAATGATAAATGTCATCAGTCAGTATGCGTGAAATGTTAAAAGCCGGTGTGCACTTTGGTCATCAAACATGCCACTGGAATCCCAAAATGGGCGAATATATCTTTGGCGCCCGCAACAAAATTCATATCATCAACCTGGAAAAAACCGTCCTGATGCTCAAAGACGCTCTGAATTTTATGAGCGGTATTGCAGCCAAAAAAGGCAAGATTTTATTTGTTGGCACCAAGCCTGCTGCTCAGGAAATCATCAAAGAAGAAGCACAACGTTGCTTCATGCCGTATGTTAACCATCGCTGGTTAGGTGGTATGTTAACTAACTATAAAACCATTCGTCAGTCTATTCGACGTTTAAAAGAACTCGAAGCCATGTTCGAAAAAAATAACTTCGGACGGTTGAATAAAAAAGAAATTCTGCAATTAACCCGCGAAAAAGATAAATTGGAACGCAGTTTGGGCGGTATCAAAAATATGGGTGGTTTGCCGGATGCATTATTCATTATTGACGTAGGACATGAAAAAATTGCCATCGCTGAAGCCAATCGTTTGAGTATTCCGGTAATTGGTATCGTAGATACGAATAATAGCCCGGCCGGTATTGATTATGTGATTCCTGGAAATGACGATTCGATTCGTTCCATTCAGTTATATGCTCAATCAGTGGCTAACTGTATTTTAGATGGACGTTCGAGCAATCCGGAAATTATTCAGGCACAAGATGACTTGATAGAAGTATCTGGAGAGGCTCCGCAATCCACTCACGATGAAACGGATGAGGAATAAAAATTTTTCCTGTTTCATAAAGAATAAAGGGCTAATCTATTAGCCCTTGCATTTTCCAGAGAATTAAAAAAGTAGGAGTCATTTTTTATGGCAGTCACTGCAGCACAAGTTAAAGAATTACGTGAGCGTACTGGCGCGGGTATGATGGAATGCAAAAAAGCATTAGACATTACCTCAGGCGATATGGATCGCGCCATTGAAGAATTACGCAAGAGTGGTAGCGCAAAAGCCGATAAAAAAGCAGGTCGTGTTGCGGCTGAAGGTATTGTCATTGTTAAAGCATCGATCGATGGCAAGCAGGCGATTATATTGGAAATTAACAGTGAAACCGATTTTGTGGCACGTGATGAAAACTTCCTGGCCTTTGCAGATGCGGTTGCCAAAACGGCATTGGCTGCAAAAGTCAACACTAGCCAGGACTTAATCGGCCTGCCTTTGGATGGCGGCAAAGTCAGTGTTGACGAAGCGCGTCAGACACTGATTGCAAAAGTGGGTGAAAATATCAATGTACGTCGTGTTGAGACGATCGATTCCAGTACAACAATCGGTACTTATTTACATGGCAGTCGTATTGGTGTGTTAGTCGAATTGGATGTAGACAACCCGGCATTGGCAAAAGATATCGCTATGCATATTGCGGCGAGCAAGCCAGTCGTCATTAGTCCGGCAGAAGTTTCCGCTGACATTATTGCAAAAGAAAAAGAAATTTATATGGCACAGGCTGCCGGCAGTGGCAAGTCACAGGAAATCATTGAAAAAATGGTCGCGGGTAAGTTGAAAAAATATCTGGATGAAATTAGCCTGGTGGGTCAACCGTTTATCAAAGATCCGGATGTTCTGGTTGCAAGTTTACTTAATAAACACCGTGCAAAAGTACTTCGTTTTGTCCGTTTCGAGGTGGGTGAAGGAATTGAAAAGAAAACAGAAGATTTTGTTGAAGCGGTCATGGCACAAGTTCACGGCACTTAAGAGTGTCTGTGTGATGACAGTGACTGAATTGGCTCTATTATGTCAGTTAAAATCACATGCCATGATACAAAAAGTTGTTCTATAGGGAATGAGAAAATGACTAATGCACCTTTACAGCATGGACAACCGATTTATCGTCGTATTTTGCTTAAATTAAGTGGCGAAGCATTGCAGGGGGATCATCCTTTCGGGATCGATCCTATTAAACTGACCCGAATCAGTACCGATATCGCGAATGTGATCAAACTGGGTGTGCAAGTGGGACTGGTTATTGGTGGCGGCAACTTGATTCGCGGAGCAGAATTGACTGAATTTGATCGCGTGACTGCAGACCAGATGGGTATGATGGCAACGATGATTAATGGCTTGGCCTTGCGTGATGTTTTTGAGAAAAAATCGATACCAGTCAAGTTGATGTCAGCATTATCCATTCCAGGACTCGTTGCATGCTATGATCGTTACAAAGCAAAAAAATCACTGGAAAAAGGCTATGTCGTTATTTTTGTGGGCGGCACTGGCAATCCGCTGGTGACAACCGATTCAGCCGCCGCGTTGCGTGGTATTGAAGTGGCAGCCGATATTGTCATTAAAGCCACCAAAGTCGATGGCGTATTTGCCGCCGATCCCATTAAAAATCCTAAAGCAAAATTGTATACTTCACTCACCTACGATGAAGTATTGGAACAACGTTTGGGCGTAATGGATCTTAACGCGATTTTATTATGTCGTGATAATGGGCTTCCACTTCGCGTATTTAATATGAATAAACAGGATGCGCTGCAACGCATCGTTCTTGGCGAAGAGGTGGGAACTTTAGTGAAGAACGGAGGATAAATGATATGCAGAAAGTATTGGCCGATTCAGAAACCCGCATGAAAAAAAGTATTGAAGCGTTCAAGCATGAAATTTCAAAATTGAGAACAGGACGCGCACATCCGAGCTTGCTGGAAAATATTCGTGTGGATTATTACGGCAATGAAACACCGTTAAATCAGGTGGCAAATATTGTAGTGGGTGATGCGCGTACTCTGACTATTACGCCATGGGAAAAACGCATGACACCTATGATTGAAAAAGCAGTGATGGCAGCGGGTCTAGGGCTCAATCCAGTGACGACAGGTGATATTATTCGTGTTCCATTACCGGCATTAACAGAAGATCGCCGTAAAGAATTAATTAAAGTCGTTCGTAACGAAGCTGAAAATGCACGAGTGAGTATTCGCAATACCCGTCGTGATGCCAATAATGCATTAAAAGAATCCCTGAAAAAGAAAGAAATTGCAGAAGACGAAGAACGCCGCATGACGGATGCCGTACAGAAATTAACAGATAAATTTATCGCCGAAGTTGATCATATACTTCAGGCAAAAGAAACCGATTTAATGGCGATTTAAACGCAATGAATGTATCCACTCTTCCGCGTCACATAGCCATCATTATGGATGGAAATGGTCGTTGGGCTAAAAAACGATTGTTGCCGCGTGCTGCCGGACATAAAGCGGGGGTTGATGCTGTTCGGCAAGTCGTAAAAACGTGTGTCGAAAAAAAAATTGAAGTCCTTACCTTATTTGCTTTTAGCAGTGAAAATTGGCGCCGACCTGAGTCTGAAGTGAGTTATCTGATGAATTTATTCATTTCAGCTTTGGAACGGGAAGCAAAAAAATTACATGAGCAAAATATTAAACTCTGTTTTATTGGCGATCGTTCTCGTTTCGATCAAAAGCTACGCCAGTATATGCTCGATGCAGAAATGTTAACGCATAATAATACCGGTTTAGTTTTGGTGATTGCGGCCAATTACGGCGGTCAATGGGATATAACCGAAGCCATGCGGCACATTGCCATTGATGTTGAGCAAGGTCGTTTAACCAGTCAACAACTTTCGGCAGAATTAATTGAGAGTAAGTTAACAACAGCTCATTTACCACCGCCTGATCTTTTTATCAGAACCAGCGGCGAACAACGTATCAGTAATTTTCTTTTGTGGCAGCTTGCGTATAGTGAACTTTATTTTACGGATGTTTTCTGGCCTGATTTTGATGCGGAAGAATTAAATAATGCATTGGCTTTTTATGCAAATCGTGAACGGCGTTTTGGCTATACGAGTGACCAGATGAAGGCAGATAATCATGTTTAGACGTATTTTGACGGCACTTGTTTTAATTCCCATTTTTGTTTTCTTATTGTTTTACCTTTCTCCGAAGACATTTTGTCTACTGACCGGCGCGATAGTATTATGGGCTGCCTGGGAGTGGTCATTCTTAATGGGTGTTAAAAAATTACGATACAGTTTCATCTATCCCGTGATTGTATTTTTTCTACTGATTTTAATTCCCATTGCCTCGCTCTGGGTCTATATTCCTGGCATCATTATAGGAACCTCTTTCTGGTGGCTGCTCGCTTTACTCTTAGTGGCTTCTTATCCCAAGTGGAGCCCAGTCTGGCGTAACAGTATGATCATTCGAGGATTAATGGGATTCATGACATTAATTCCCTGCTGGCTGGCGGTTAATTTTATTCGCAATATTCCTGACAGCGGCATTTATGTTTTATTGTTTTTGTTTGTTTTAATTTGGGGTGCTGACTCCGGTGCGTATTTTGCTGGAAGAGTATGGGGGAAAACCAAATTAGCGCCTAACGTCAGTCCAGGCAAAACATGGGAAGGGCTGGGGGGTGCATTCATTGTCACTTTCATTCTGACAGTTCCAGTGCTGTATTGGATACACGTACCGTACAAAATTGCACTGTTTGCCTGTCTTGTTTCGGTCGTGACAGTGTTATTTTCCATCGTCGGTGATTTGTTTGAGAGTATGCTGAAACGGAATGAAGGCTTGAAGGACTCAGGCCGGTTACTGCCAGGTCATGGCGGTATCCTGGATCGGATCGACAGTTTGACTGCGGCTGCACCGATTTTTCTTTTTGGTACGGATCTTATGCAGAAAATATTTTCTTGATACTGGATTTACCCCCTAAAAGTCTGGATAATTGGCCCTCTGTTTTGCGAGCATAAAAAAAATGGTTACTATGAAAAAAAGAATTTTAGTATTTGTGTTGTTACTCAGTGTATTGTTTGCGAAGGTTTGTGCTGCTGATTCTTTTGTGGTCAGAAATATCTCAATCGAAGGATTGCAGCGTGTATCCACTGAAACGGTTTATAGCTATTTACCGATTAAACCAGGCGAAACATTGCGCTCGGAAAAAACGGGTGCCATTATTAGCGCACTCTATAAAACGGGTTTTTTTGAGCATATTTCACTGGCTCGTGATGGTAATACGCTCATCATTAAAGTCATTGAACGTCCTACGATCGGCCGGTTAAAAATTTCAGGCAATTCATCGATCCCGACTGACAAACTGACAACGGTGATGCGTGGTGTCGGTGTCGCAGAAGGCCGTGTTTATGACAGTGTTATTCTAGAAAAAATCAAACAAAGCTTGTTGGAACAATATTATTCTGTCGGTCGCTACAATGCCCGTGTCGACGTGTTTGTGTCACCCATGGAACGAAATCGCGTCCTGGTTAAAATTGAAATATCCGAAGGACTCATTGCTAAAGTCAGACGAATTAATATCATTGGTAATCATGCTTTTAGTGATAGTACGCTCGATAAGCAATTTGATTTAACAACACCGGGCATTATCACTTTTTTCACGCAAACGGACCGTTACACACAAGAAAAACTCGATTCCAGTCTTGAAAAATTACGAAACTATTATATGGATCGTGGATACCTGAAATTTACTGTTAAATCGTCTCAGGCTGCCATTACCCCCGATCGCAAATCCATATTCTTAACGATTGTTGTGGATGAAGGCGATATTTACACTGTGAAAGGTGTGGATATTGTTGGCAATACGATTTTGCCGCGTGAAGAATTACTACGCAAAGTCAATATCCAGCCAGGCACGACTTTCTCGCGTCAAGCCGTCATGGACGGTGAAAAGACGATTAGTGATGCGTTAGGTGCAAAAGGCTATATTTTTACGACAGTTTCGCTTCATCCCAAAATAGATGACACGACTAAACAGGTTTTTTTAACTTATGAAGTTAAACCTGGAAAACGCGCTTATCTTCATCATGTTTATTTTACCGATAACACGAAAACAAATGATGAAGCATTACGTCGTGAAATACAGCAAATGGAAGGCGCGCCTGTATCTACTACGAAGTTGGAAGAATCAAAACATCGTCTCAGTTTATTGCCCTATATACGTAATGTGGATATGAACGTTGAACCGGTAGCGGGTAGTGATGATACCGTCGATGTGAATTATAAAGTGACTGAAGAAAATGCGGCACAAGCTACCTTCAGTATTGGGTATTCCCAACTGGATCACTTGATTTTGGGTGCGGGTTTAAATCAGAAAAACTTTTTGGGGACGGGTGAAACCCTTGGCTTAAATTTCTCACGTAGCCATTATCAGCAGTATTATGGGATGAATTTTATTGATCCTTACTATACGCCGGATGGTATTAGCCGAAACATTAGTGTCTCTGCTTCTAAAACAGATCCCAAAGCCGCTAATTTGTCACGCAGTTATAACAGTGATCAATATGCTGCTTCCGTTATTTATGGGATACCGTTAGGTCAGGAAGAAAATGTCTATAACACATTACAGTTAGGTTATGGTTATGAACAAACCTTAATTCGATTATCTAACACGGTTTCACAGCAGGTTCATGCATTTGTTCATGATCATGGCCGTCACTATCAACAAGTTGATTTGATTGCTGGTCTTACACGCGATAGTCGTGATAAGGCTATTTTCCCAACGATCGGTGCCGTGCAAACAGTCAGTGCAAATCTGTATGCACCGCTCGCAAGCACTTCTCTGAGATATTATACATTAGGCTATAATGGTCGATGGTATCACCCGATTGCAGGCAAATTTATTGCGACGGCGAGAGGCGATGTGGGTTACGGCACTTCATTCAGTGGCGCACAGAGTTATCCATTCTTCAAGAATTTCTATGCGGGCGGTATGGATTCTGTTCGCGGTTATGAAGCAAACTCTCTGGGTCCTAACGATTCAAATGGCGATCCTACCGGCGGCAATCTGTTAGCAGATGCCAGTGTGGGTATTATATTCCCAAATCATATTTCTGATAATTTACGCACGACGGCTTTTTTTGACGGCGGTAATGTTTATAATACATACAACAATAGAAAATATAATGGTACAGGCTCAGGCGGTCCACGTTATGCATATGGTCTCGAGGCAGATTGGTTAACACCTTTAGGCCTGATTGACTTAAGCGTGGCCAAGGCGTTGAATCCAAGACGCGGTGATAATACGAAGCTTTTCGATTTTTCACTAGGTGCTAATTTTGGATAAACATGACATACTATCCCGCTTGAGAGGATGAGATAGGGTTAACCGTCTTTTTATAGGAAATTTGTTTAATTAACTGGAGATAATTATGAAGAAAGTTTTGGCAATTTTAAGCTCTGTTTTATTGATTGGCGGAACCGAAGCCTATGCAGCACCTGCTACAACGACAGCGGCTCCTGTTATTGCAGTGGTCAATGTACAGCAAATATTTCAGCAATCCCCCAAAATTGCTGATTTGAATAAAAAACTGCAAAGTCAATTCAAAGGGCGTCAGGAAAAATTGATTGCTGCACAAAAATCTTTACAAGATGAAGTGGATAAGTTCAAAAAAGATTCTTCAACCATGAGTCAAAAAGACAAAGACGACATGCAGAAGAAGATTGTTGATGATCAAACGGCTTTATCAAAAGATGCTAATGTTTTCCAACAAGATCTTAGCAAAGAACAAAATAAAATCATGAAAGGTGTATTGTCACAATTGAATGAAATTATTAGCTCTATCGCCAAGAAAAACAACTACACACTCGTGTTAGATTCACAAGCTGTCGTTTATGCGGCTGATAGCGCAGACATTACCAAACAAGTTTCAGGCGCATTTGATAAATAATTCAGTCTTAATCGCGGCCTCCCGTGTCATCCCCGCGCAAGCGGGGATCCATTCAGAATAGATTTCTGCCCTTTGCGGAAATGACATTTAAATTCAAATTGCGGGAATGATAGTTGAGTAATGGTAGTTACAAATGACTAAAAAATACACAATTTCGCAGCTCGCTCAAAATCTTGAAGTGACGATTAAAGGCGATCCTGATTGTTTAATTGAAGGCGTCTGTACTATTCAAAATGCAAAACCAGGCCATCTCGCCTTCTTGATGAATCCTTTATATAAGAAGCACTTACGTGATACCTTGGCTTCGGCGGTGATACTGACAGCGGAAGATTCTACAGAATGTGTGACAAACGCTTTGATCACTCGGGATCCCTATTATATTTATACACAAATGGCTCTTTTTTTTGATGATAGACCCAAACCGATCGCGGGTATCCATCCTACAGCGGTGATAGGCCAACATTGTCAAATCCATCCATCAGCTCATATCGGTGAAAATTGTATAATAAATGATAACGTTTCTATAGGTGCTAATGCTATAATCAGCGCCGGTTGTGTGATTGGCGAATTTTCCACCATTGGCGAAAGCTCACGTCTCGATGCTAATGTAACGCTTTATCATAAAATCAAGATGGGTAAACACGTTATTATAGCGAGTGGTACTGTGATTGGCAGTGATGGTTTTGGTATTGCCAAGCATAAAGGTATATGGCACAAAGTGCCTCAGTTGGGTTCTGTCACGATTGAGGACTATGTCGAAATAGGTTCAAATTGTTCGATTGATCGTGGGGCAATTGACGATACGTTGATTGAACGAGGTGCCAAGCTAGATAACTTGATTCAGGTAGGCCACAACGTTCGTATAGGACAAAATACAGCTATTGCTGGGTGTGTTGGGATTGCAGGCAGTACGATCATCGGAAATAATTGTTTGATTGGCGGCCAATCAGGATTTGCTGGGCATCTCACGATCACCGATGATGTCGTGGTGACTGGCGGTACAGAAGTGACCAAATCTATTCGCGAACCGGGTATTTATTCTTCGGGTTTGGGAGGGGTTGTCACCAATTTGGAGCGCCGTAAAAATACTGCGCGTGTTCATCGTTTGGAAACGTTATACGCGCGTGTGAAAGAATTAGAAAAGGCCTTAGAACAGGTTTTGGCAGAATTAGCAGAGAGAAAAAAAACATGAAAGGTATTATGGACATTCATGAAATATTAAAATATTTACCCCATCGATCACCCTTTCTTTTGATCGATCGCGTTATCGAAATTGAATTAGGTCAATCCATTGTCGCATTAAAAAATGTGACGATGAATGAACCGTTTTTTGTAGGTCATTTTCCCGGATTACCCGTTATGCCAGGTGTTTTAATTCTAGAAGCCTTAGCACAAGCAGCCGGTGTGCTGGCATATAAATCGACTAATACATTACCGAGTGACGGTACGCTTTATTTATTTGCTGGAATTGATAATGCACGATTTCGCCGTGTGGTAGAACCCGGCGATCAACTTCGTTTGGAAGTTAAATTGCTTCGTGCAAAAAAGGGAATTTGGAAATTGGAAGGCGCCGCTTATGTAGAAAACGAATTAGCATGTGCTGCCGAGTTAATTAGTGCACAAAGAGGTTAGTTCCGTGATACATCATACTGCTATTATCGATCCCACTGCACGAATTGCTGACCATGTCGAAATTGGTCCTTGGTCGCTGGTGGGTCCGCATGTTGAAATCGGTGAAGGTACACGGATTGGTCCTCACGTTGTGATTGGACGTTCAACTCAAATTGGTAAAGAAAACACCATTTTTCAATTTGCATCGATAGGTGAAGATCCACAAGATAAAAAATTTCAGGGTGAAGAAACTTACCTGGAAATTGGCGATCGCAATGTAATAAGAGAGTTTTGCACATTTAATCGTGGGACAGCGCAAGATAAAGCAGTGACGAAAATCGGTCATGATAATTTATTCATGGCTTATGTGCATGTTGCACATGATTGTGTCGTTGGGAACCATACGATTTTTGCTAATAATGCATCGTTGGCAGGTCATGTGGTTGTAGAAGATTTTGTTGTGATGAGTGGTTTTTCTGGTGCATCGCAATCGTGTCGTGTGGGTGCGCACAGTTTTGCCTCCATGGGTTCCATGATTGATAAAGACGTGCCCCCCTTTGTCAAAGTGTCAGGCTATTACGCAAAACCATTTGGTTTGAATTTGGTTGGCATGCGTCGTCGCGGTTTTTCTGCTGAAACGATGTTATCTTTACGCCGTGCATACAAAGTCATCTATCGTAAAGGCTTGACCATTAAACAGGCGCTTCTACAGTTAAACGATATGTTATCAGCTTGTCCTGAAGTGCAATTATTTATTGATTTTATCAATGTGTCCCAGCGCGGTCTTGTTCGTTAACTGGTTACTCTATGACTGAAAACAAAAATATCGGTATCCTGGTTGGTGAAGCATCAGGCGATATACTGGGTGCTGGACTCATGCACGCTCTACAGGCATCTCATTTTTCTTTTACCGGCATTGGCGGACCCCAAATGATTCAAGCAGGCTGTTACAGTCTGCATGACATGGAACGTTTATCCGTGATGGGGTTGGTTGAACCTTTATGTCGATTGCCTGAATTATTTCGTATTCGTCGCGAGCTATATCATTATTTCACACAAAATCGCCCAGCTGTTTTTATCGGGATTGATTCGCCTGATTTTAATTTAGGATTAGAAATAAAATTGCGGCAACAAGGTATTCCGGTGATTCATTACGTGAGTCCTTCTGTTTGGGCATGGCGTCAGAAGCGTATTATTAAAATAGCCAAAGCAACGGATCTCGTGTTAACACTTTTTCCGTTCGAAGCGGATTTTTATAAAAAACATCATGTACCTGTACAATTTGTAGGTCATCCCTTAGCGGATTTTATTCCATTGCAGAACGATAAATTGGCTGCTCGAAAAAAATTAAATGTAGATCCAGATATTACCTATATCGCATTATTGCCAGGCAGCCGCGCAAATGAAATTAAATTTTTAGCCGAAAGATTTTTGGCAACAGCTTATCTATGCTGGAAAAAACGTCCAAACATTCAATTTATCACTTCCTCGATTAATGAAAAGCGTCATCAAGAATTAAAAATGATTCAGCAAGCTAAATTCCCTGATTTACCATTACTGTTTTTTCAGGGAAAATCGCATGAAGTCATGGAAGCTTCTGATTGTGTGCTAGTGACTTCGGGTACGGCTACATTGGAAACGATGCTATATAAACGTCCCATGGTCATTGCTTATCGAATGGCAAATTTGACTTTTCAGTTAGCAAAATATTTAGTGAAATTAAAATTCATTGGGTTACCGAATTTATTAGCGAATGAAAAATTAGTACCTGAATTTATCCAGGAAGCTGCAACACCGGAAAATATGAGTAAAGCTTTGTTAGAGTATCTGGATCATCCCGAAAAAATGGCTCTATTGGAAAAGAAATTTTTACAAATGCATGAAGAATTACGTTGTAATGCCAATCAACAAGCCGCTCAGGCTGTTTTGAATGTATTGGCAACAAAGCAAATTTCTCGTTAGAATCATTTATTACCTGTTGTTATAAGGAGTGTTTAATGAATTATTTGATTTTAAAAGGATTAATCCCTATCAATGATCAAGATCCACAAAAACTGCTTAAAAAAATTTTAGAAGAACAAATTAAACCAATAGATAATCATGAAAGCCACTGGAAAGAAAGTAAAAATACTTATCAAAAACAAATAGCACAACAACCAAAACAGATTAAAAAACCGGAACAACGGCATGATCATAGTTCTCATCATGATGCTTCAAGACAATATGCGGGTTCGCGTCGGCGGGGTAAGTGTTAATAATCTGTCATGCCAGCGCATCTCTGTCCTCTGTCATGCCAGCTAAAAGCACGCTGGCATGACAGAGATGCAATGCGTTACGGGGTTCCGTCACGGTTCTTTGCTAATCACCAGGAAAACGGCTCCGGGGCCTCTCAATACATTCAATAAAAGATTATCTTTAGCACCTGCCGCAATTTTTTTCAGTTCAGCAATCGAAGCTATTTTTTGCTGATTCGCAGAGGTGATGACATCACCGGGTCGCAAATCTGAACGCCAGGCATTCGTATCATCATCGACAGAAACGACCAATACGCCTTTGATATCACCATGGACTGGACTTAATAAAGTGAAATCTTTCAGACTCACGCCATAGAAGAAAGGATCCATTGCTTCACTGGCTTCCGCCCGTTTTTTGGGATCCAGTAATACCGCTGAAAGAGTGATCGATTTATTTTTTCGTAAAACAGAAATATTAGCATTGGAGTCAACACGTACGAAACCGACTGCATTAACGACATCATTAGCATTTTTCACATCAGTACCATTGACGGCCGTAATGACATCACCAATCTGGAATCCCGCTTTTTCAGCAGGCGAATTAGGAATGATCTGTGTGACAACAGCCCCTTTCGATATACTGACACCAAATGCGGTGGCTAATTCAGGTGTAATATCCTGTGCCCCAATACCCAGTGCACCTCGACGGACATTGCCATACTCAATTAATTGTTGCATAACGCTCTGCGCCATATTGGACGGAATCGCGAAACCAATACCAATACTGCCACGATCAGGCGCGAGAATAGCCGTGTTAATACCAA
>CAZEEF010000030.1:0-14953 GCA_964511095.1 uncultured Coxiellaceae bacterium
GGACAATTCCTGGGAAAAATGAGTTAACTTATTGATTATAATAACAATTTTTTTGTTCTGTGTAAGAGTTTTCGGATTTTTTAGCCGAAAAACATCGTAACTTATTGATAATAAAGAATATTTTCTATTTCGGCAGGCTCTTCACGTCGGGATTTTTAGCATAGGCATCCAGAATTTCCTTAACCAGTTGATCAATGATGCCAAGTTCAGCGGATTCTTCAATCAACCCTTTTTGTTCTTTTAAAGTGGCTAAGCGCGCTTCGATTAAGGCTTTCACAGAACCGGATGGAAACAGATTCGATAAGACACGACGCGCTTCGGCAGGGCCAATTTTGGCATAGAGTTTATTACGCGTTCTCGCATCTTCAGCAGTGGTACTGAATGCCCATAATTCGACGGGACCCAATGTGCTCGTCAGCAATTGTGTATTGACGCCGGCCTTCGTCGCGAACTGCGCGAGAAACGTCGCACCCCCTTCGCGTGGACCGTGTACGCGCGTCTTCAATGCGACACGCGCCGTTTCAGATAAACCAAAAATTTCAGTGGAACGTTTGATCGCTTGCTCAGGGCCTGCATCCATAATAAAAATAGAGGTACCAAACTCAACCATGACTGGATCAAAATCATCCAGTGATTGCGAAATTAACGCAATTTGCACATTCCATTTTCGACCTTCACGCATGTCTAAAATCACTTGATCGCGCACAGCGCGCGCTTTGGACGTGCGGTGAAATTCGTCATAAACAATACGCTTGGGATCTTCGCGAATTTCACCAATGCGTACGCGATGATACTCACGATATGCATCCGGAAAATCACTCAATGAATCTTCCGTCAGATAATAATGCCGGGCCAATACATAACGCGCTAACATATACATCACAGCAGTTTGACGTTCAGCCGCATCCCCGCCGCTTTTCGCCACTTCATCCAAGTCCAATGAAATCACACGCACATCACCAATATCGTATTTTGTGACACCCGCCAAAACGGGATATTCACGAACGGCGCTCGAAATCATACGGCCAAACGCTTGAATTAAAGGTTCACCCGTCGGTGCTCTCACCTGGCCATATAAATCTTCAATCACTTGCGTGCGACAAATCGCGGCGGCATCGGGTAATAAAGGCGCTGCGTAACGCTGCGCCAACATGGCTTCATGGTGGAAACTCGCCAGAAATAACGCATCCGTCACTTCCCACCATGTCGTATGCTCATCCAACACAAAGCCTATCTCAGCAATAATATCATCCACTAATGGCTCAAGACCGCTGGTATAAAGATGCGGCTTACCATCATCGGCAAGGTATTTATACAGTTCATCGACGACCAAACCAGCCATATCGGAAATGCCATCATAAGGTCTTTCCGCACCCACCGGTGTTGCCAGTAGCGTAATAAAATTAACGAGAAATCCACGGTCCTGCGCAGTGGGATATCGGCAACCTAACTGCGTATCAAATGGATTAATCGCATAATCGGGTGTCATACGTATTCGATGATAAGCAACGTAATGTCTGGATTCCGGCGGTAACGCTTCTTTCAAAAGAGAAATCAAACCACTGCTCGATGGGCCAATATCAATAATGGCAATCCGCGGCAATCGTTGAATACCACCCGATAAACAGAGTGCAAGATTGATAGAATTGGATAATACGGATTTACCCGAACCCGGCCTTGCATACATTAAATCAATCCAAGTCGTTTGCTGAACAGAACCCGGTTGATAAGGCCAGGGTTTTCCATCGGGCGAACGTAATAAGACAGCACCAAACCGCCAGGCAGACGCGGGCCGTGTAAAAGGTAACATATAAACGACATCCGACAACGGTGCGACAGAGGGTGTTGCAATACTGTTGGCATTGAATGCCAATAAACTGGACGCATAACCGGCAAACACATCACCCGACACTTCAGTGACTTCACAGGTTCCCCACCCTTCAACGGCTTTAGCCAATTCCGCCGAGCGCGTTCGCAATAAACGAATATTGCCTTCCGGTGCCCAAGTGGCGAGACTGACCTGAAGCTTGACCACCGCATCATCCGTATTCGTTTCAATGTCTGCTAATAATTTTGCAGCGTCATGCACTAACGCATTGTGTGCCGCCGTCCAACTCAAAATAGAGGCCATCACGGATTTAAAACGTAACGTTGCATTGCCGCCGCTTTCAAACATGAATGAAATACGCCAGGGTACTTGTGTCGGTAATGTTCTTGACAGCAATACCATGAATGATTTCAATTCTTGAGGAAATAATTCAATAAATAATGGCGTATAAATTCGATCGCCCACCCGAATGGTTCGACCATCGATTGTCATTGCATCGCGCGGAAAAATTTGCCGCGAAATCGGCGGCCACATTAAACCGGATAATTCACCCGCCTGCGAGCGCGCTTCGCGTACTGGAATTTGATCCCCTGGCAAAGACGGACGCCAGTTTTTATCGGTGAAATCAGGATCGATCGAAGAACGAGCCGCATACAGTGCATCATGCACTTCCAACAATTGTGAATACAGATTCAAGCCATTAAAATCCGTCACCAATGATCTGACAAAAGAGGCATGCGCATCACGCAAATCCGGAATGGATGCGATGAGATTCTGTCCATTTTTGAATGGCGGGATTTTATTATCACGAATGTATTTTAATTTTTCTTTGCTGGCCCGATCCATCTGTTCGTTTGTCAAAGAATAGGGACGAGTCCATAACACAAAATACAATTCTTCGTGGGCACAAAATTTGGAAAGATAATCCACGCGTTCTTTGAATAAATCATCTAAATTTAATTTCAATCGTGTCGCTGTCGCTTTCGCCGGTGACAGAATTTCTTCAATTTCAGGTTTGACCGCCCCACGATCATAACTGAAATAGACTTGTACAACATGACCCTCACGTTTTAAGGTGGGCTGTAAACTTTGTGTAATGCCTGCATGAATGGAATTGAATTCATCGGTACCAATGAGCTTGGTCACACCGAACACACGAATCACTGAAATAAGCGAACCATCGCGAGCCACCAGCGTTGTTTTATTATCTGCTGTTTCCAGATCACAATACGATTCAGCTGTTTGTTTAAGCTCGGTACTGAACCAGGCTAATATGGAATCAATGCCATCCAGAAATGGATCCACAAAATTTCGCATGATAATACCCTAGCATTCGTTATTGTGATGATTCTTCAGCCAGTTCTTCCAGTGCTGCAGCTGCCCATGCATCTAATTGTACTTTAAATTTCGTGTAAGAAGGTAGCAAACGAATATCTTTAAAAAATTCAATTTTGGATTCCGGATTTTTCGATTGATATTCGAGAATCATCTGTCCAAAAGTAGAAGGCTGACTGGTGCCGCTTCCAAATTTATTTTCAAGCTGTTGACTGCGGAATTTAAAACTACGGTAAATCGCCTGTGCGCTATCCTGATAACCCGTACCATTACCCATTGCACAAAAAAGCACATGGCAGAAACTATTGAGATCTGCCTGACTGATTTCAGGAAGATAAACCAGTTGACCACCGCCCATCTCATCGACACCCACGGATTGAATAAAAAAGCATTGTGAGCAAAAGCAGCAGGCGGTTGCCATGTTACTGAGTTTATTGTGGGAATAATTTCCGTCGAGATTCACAATTTCCTGATACTGTCTGGCTTGAAAACCGCAATATTGACAGGTGTAATTGTCACGGTTGTAAACTTGTTCTGCAACTGGCAGGAAGGGTTTATCTTCGCGTCTTCTAACAAAGATTCGCCAACCGCCCAAATTCACCGCCAGTTGTATTTCATGCATAATTTTCCGCTTTGTTATTTATTTATCCACAAAGGTAGAGACACCCGAAGTCGTACCTTGTGTTCCCGATTTGCCAAATAACGTAGCGCCGGATGTTTTAAACACGGTGGGTGTAAATAACAGCGCCGCAGCAACAAACAGGTAAACAATGGGTTGACTGATATGAATTTGAGTCGGGTTATCTTTATGTGCTTTAAATTTAACGATAGCAGCCACTGCAAAACCGAAACCGGCGACATAAGCACCTGCTGTAATCAATTTTGCGATAGCGCCCAGGTTACCGATGACATTTGTAGCCACTGAGGCAACACCCGTACCGCTTTGTTGTGCTGCAAAGACAGTGCCTACAAACAGACAAAGTATTGAGCATGCCGCAAATATAATACATTTCATCATTTTCTTGCCGATCATAACATTCTCCTTAGCATTTTCATCACTATATAGTTTAACCAATTTATTCAAACCGCCTTGAAGATCTCTATTTTTTGTAATCTTAATTCTAGGCACGGAAGAAGAATGTTAACAACTCTTTTTTTCCTTAATTAAGCATTATTTGGGTTTAACATAATGTATTTATGATAAAAATCCGGTAATGCCCAACGTATTGAAGATGGCTTGCAGAAATTGATACATGTTAATACATAACACGCCTGCAATAATATGAGCCAGCGCTTTGCCAAATGTTTCCTGACCATGGCCTGTGACCTTCGTCAACATGATCAACCCTCTGATAAAGGCAATCACACCCACCAATTGCACCACCATAAACACCGAATTGACTAAATCTGACCAGTTACTTTCCGTATCGGAAGACAAATAGCCATAGGGATTCGGTGTCGTCCAGAACGTGCTTAATCCTGTCTGCACGCTCGAGGGAAGATAAATTAACAGCGTGCCTACCGCAATCGTCACCAATGGCTTCATCAGAGAATGTTCTTGTGACATCATGCTGCGCGATTCGCCAAATTGTTTCAATTCCAGCATGCCTCTTGTCACAAAAAAGAATCCCATCACATAAGAAAATGCGGTCACCAAACGCATTAAACTGGGTACGGCTTCGCTGAAATTAAGCAGCATGTTCGCCACATCAGGAACAACCGCTGCATAAGCGCCGCTCGAGAAAATAATACAACCTAATCCGATAATAGCTGTCTTTAGAGAGAATCGAACATACATCATATTACACCTCAATTAATCGCCACTTAACCCATAGGCCAAGCTGATTACTCTGGTTCCCGTATCAATATCCACCACACCATCGTAGGGATCAATTTTAGTAATTCGACCATATCCTTTGAGCAAATCACCTTCTGCCACTGTGACCGTTTCGCCTGAATCGGATTTCAACCAGGCTCGCCCGGGAATAATGGCTTGTACCATATATTTGGTGCCCGGTTGTGTCACTCTTGCAACCGGTTCCCGGCTAGAAACAGTCGAAGCACCTGGGCCCGCATTGCGTAATAATTTAGTGAGTTGACGAAATGCCACTTCCATATTACTGATTCGCGCAGTCAACTCCTGAACTTGGGTGCGCAATTGCGTATTTTGTAATTCAGTATCTGCTATTTTTTGCGCGTATTGTGTTTGCATTAAATTCATGATGGCTGAGTTTTGCTGTTCCACGGTCGCGAGTCTGTCCTTCATATTTTTATCATTTTGCATGGCGCTTTCAGGCGACGCAGGGGGTGCCATTGTCGTCGTTGTTGTGACAGAGGACTCGGCAACAACGGGTTGCTGGGGTGCAGCCGCCATGGGCTGTGAAACACCGGGCGCAGGCTGAGTGGATTGAACAGCGGGTTGAATGGATTGCGCAGGTTGAACTGGCTGTGCTGGCTGAGCTGGCTGCTGTACCGGTTGCACCGATTGCGTGACCTGAGCTGGCAGTGTCGCTGTCGTCGTCACAACCGTTGTTTTTTGCGGTTCGGGAAGCGTCTCTATTTTTTTAGGCAGTGGATTGACCGGTGCAGCCGTCGCTGCAGTCGTTCCCTGTTGAAAATCCGTTACGGGTTGTGTCGAAGGCGTTACCAATTTATAGACAATGCCTAACAAAATAATAAACACAACGATCGCTACGACCATTCGACGATGTTTTTTTAATTTATCCGCCATGGATGTTTTAGACAAAACAGCCGCCGCTTCAGCATTTTTGACTGTCGCATCGGATTCCATATCATAGCTTGCCTGATCATCAGAGAAATGATACTCGCCCTCTTCATGACCTTCTTCTTCGTAGCGCTCATTCACCATGTCCAGCCCCTTTAAATTCGTGGCAACTCATTCCTTTTGCAGCCTGTCTCTTTAATTAAAGTATAATACTGGATTTCGTACTATTCCTATCTAAATATGCAATTTTTAACCATTTCTAACGGGTTTATTCATTATATTATTGAATAATCAATTAGTTATGTCACATCAGACATAAACAATATACCCAATCCTACCCCTGCATCGACTTTCACTGTATTCGGCGTATTAACATAGTTTTGCACAACGCCGTTGAAGGTCGTACCCACTTGCCCTAAAGCAACAGCAATATTATTACCAAAGCTCAATTTCGGATTTTGAGTGGATGTACCAAAAATACCGGTTGTACTGGTTCCCGCATTTTGAACTCCCTGCGCATAGCCCTGCAGGAAAGAAGAGGCAAACAGTGAGCCATAACGCATCAGATAATGATGATCTACGCTGGTCGCCATGACGGTACGCGCTGTATCAGGATCGATGGCAAACGCGTTCACGGGTTTCGTTTTGGGCCACGCTTCCATATCCATCATGTTGAAATTCAGACTGACCCGATCCATCCCTTGAGCAAGATTCACTTTACCTAATAATTTAGCGCCTTTAAAAGGACCGTCCACAATAGTCACTAACACGGGGGTATCAGGATAATCACTGTCAACAGCCGTATCTAAAACACCATAATAAATGGTGCCTGATTTAATCAGTGGTCGTGCTGTCGCAGACTCTGCCGTGGCTTCGCCTTCTTTGCCAGGAGTCTTGCCCGCTGATTTTGCCGCGCTTCCTTCTTCACCCGGTTTGGGTTTGGGAGGCGTCCCTTCCTGATGCACCATCTTGGGTGGCTGCCAGGCGGCAATCAAAGATTGAGCCTGTCCCGACATGGCCGCTTGCAATGCATCAATGCGTTGCTGACGTTCTTGTGAGTTAGCGAGTTCAGCTTGTGTTTCTGCAACAGCAAACTGCTCTTTTGCCTGCGCCTCGGGTTGTGTCGTCACAGGTTGTGCCTGGATCACTTGCTGAAGCTTGGCAAAATCAGAGGTGGTGGGCAAGGATGTCGATACGACAGGGGCAGTTCCTGCCAGGGGAATAGCGGTTGCTTCATAATATTGCATTAAAGAAGCGGCTGTTTCCGGTGAAAGTAATCCCGCCTGAACCATACGCTTTAATTCATCCGCATAGGCGGATGGCGTCGCATTATTTGCCTGCAATTGCATTAATCGTCCCGCTGCCGTTTTTAAGTCATTCAGTTTTTGACAACTGGGCGGTAATTGCTTTGGATTCTGTTGACCCATTTTTTTCAAATCATTCTGACATTCCATCATTTGCTGCTGAATAAGCGCTTCCAATGCACCCGAAGCACCCCCAAACATCGCACGTCTTGTTTTGTAATCCGCCAGCAATCTGGCTGCTTCCGCGGGCGTAATTTTTCCTTCCGCAACCAAACGCTGTAATGCCGCTGCGTATTGATCCACTGGAACATTTTTAGCTTGAAGATCAGCCAACTGGTTCGCCACTTCCGGTGTAATGGCACCGGATTGCGCTAATTGCTTCAACGCAAAAATCCCTTTTTTTGTGGCTTCCGCTGCTTTTTGTTGCGTATATTGCGCCAACAATTTGGCTGCTGTTTGTGGTGAAATTTTTCCTTGTGCGACCAATCGATTGAGTTCTTCAGTATATTCCGCAGGCGTCGCGCCATTTTTTTGCAATGCCAATAATTGATTGGCAGCATCCAATGGCAGTTCTCCTGACTTAATCAGGGCATCCATGACCCGTCCACTTTCAGCCAACAAAGCATTTTGATGCTGTTTTTTATATTTTTCTAATAATTGCCGCGCCTGTTCCGGTGTTAATTTACCTTGCCTCACCAATTCATCCAACGCAGCTGCATACTCATCCACGGAAGCATTTGCTTTGGCAAGCGCCAGTAAACGATCTGCGTCTTTCTGGGATAATTTGCCGTTTTTGACTAAATCATTGATATCATCGGCAACATTGACATTGTCCGGACCCGGACAAAGCACCGTACAATTTTGTTGTGATGGAAAACTAGACTGAGAAGAATTTGGAATATTCACCAGTGTCGGCACAGCGCTGCCACCCGTCATTTTTGCCTGTTGTGCCGATTGTTCATTGGCCTGCATCAAGGCACGATAATATTCCGGCGATAATTGTCCGCCAGGAACCGATTCCAATCCCGCCGGCGCCGATGCAACGCGGGATGCGTTGGTGGCATTCCCTGAATTGATATATCGAACAATTAAAAAAATGAATACGACAACAGCAATCACCACGCCAACAAGAATTAATACTCTGGATTTTGCATCGGTATTGGAAAAAATTTTAAAACTGGGAAATTTAATTGCCATTAAAAGCCCCCGATTTTAAGTTCGATAGGCTGACCATACTGAGACACGAGGACAGAAGAGCTTTTTTGTATTTCGTAAGCATACATGCCATCCGGGCTGACCATTCTGCCAACCCAGCCTGGAGAAAGAACCGTCAAGCGCGTGCGCATAAACATTTTATCTCCCAAGAGCCAAGCCATACAATCACCGCCTCTCACGGTGAGTGGTTTACTGCCAGGCGGAGCAATGCCGTCCAGTACACCCAATAATAATTGATTGGCACTATTGGGTAAGCCCGTTCCGGTGGGCACATCTTTCGAATTGGGACCTAAACCGGAAACATGAATATCAGTACGGTAATCCACCACCCGCTGACCCAATACTAACGCCAATGTAATCGGTGTTGGCATGCCAATCAGTCGAATGACTAAATCACTGTCGCCATAAGGCGCACTCGCTTGAAGCAACAATACATTGCTTTTTCCATCCCACTGAATATTGGTTGTTTTGGGATCGCCAATATCATAAGCGGCAACAGGCCAGGGTGCGCCGGTGGAATCCACAAAGACAAGCGAAGTCACATAACCTTGTGCCAGCCGAATCGCAGGCGGCGTTGTGCCGGGAGCCAGATTCACCATTAAGGTCGATGACACCGGTTTAGGTGGAACGTTGGCAGGCATGGCTGCTGCACGTTGTGACTGATCAATCAATTGTTTTAATTTCACCACTTGCTGGGGATTTAATGGCATATTTTGCTGCATCATTGCATTGAACGCTTCTTCCGATTCAGAACTGACAGGCGGTGAAGGGGGTATAGAATTCATGATCACTTTCTGTGATTCAGCATAGGACATGGGTTGTCCTGGACGACGATGCAAAGTCCTCCGTAAAACAGGCGGCGGGACATCCGGCGAGCTTCCCGAAATAATCTGTAATGGCGCATTATTGGCCGACGGGCCATAACTCGCAGGTTGGGACAATAATTGACTCTGGCCATTATTTTTCAACCAATCCTCAAATTGCGCCGCATCCGCTGGAGACTCTTGTGCAAAAAGATTTTGTGATCCACCGAACAGGATACACAATACCATTATCCCCATTATTTTGATTTTCACTGCATTATCCATTAGAAATAATCTGATCCCCTGTCCCTTGTGTAATAATTAATTTGTCGATTGCCAAACCCGATAAATTATTTAAGGTTGGAATTCTGACCACCAACGCTTGCAGCACGAGCGGTATACGATCACCGCGATTGACACTGCTGTATTGAAGATTAACAGGCATTTGCACCTGCCACCCATAAATATTTCCGGGCAGTAATCCCTGGTTCAAAATAAAAGGTGCGCCCGCAGGTGTTGCATCCGTAAATAATTTTCTCGCCACAAACGTATTATAATCGACATACTGTTTAAGTTGATCTGTATAAGTCTTCCAGCCATTCACTGTGAAATATTGAGAAATATTTTTCAACTGTTGATCGTAATTGATAAAATCAAATATGAACGCTGTCGGTAATGCCTCACTGACCCACTGAATCAAATCAGCCTGTGACACATAGGGCTTCATGACGGGGACAGGAATCAATGTTCTAAATTCATCACCCGTCGCAAATACCACCGGATGGGGTTTTGATAACTTCAAATAAAGCGATGCACTCACCAGCAGTGCGATTGCGATGAGTAATACACCGGCAGCCGCTAGTGTTTTGTAATAGCCATCACGATAGAAGTCGTCTCTCAAACTGATGAATTGTAGCTCGTCTCCAGCCATCATTCCTCACTTTTAAAAATACATTTTAAAATTACAGACAGACAAGCTCTAACACACTGAAACCTAATCGAAATTCAGTATATAGCAGACCTGCAAAATTGTATAGATGAGCACAATGGCAAGTACTTATACAGGTGGATTTTCGCTTGATCCACTCGCAATGTTTGCAATAATTTGAACGACGCCCAAGCCTTTATAACTTTGCAAAGGATCCAGACGCCGCACAGTGACAGAGACAATCAATGGATTTGAAAATTTTGATTTGTCGCTAAAAGGCGGCATCAAATAAGTCACCAATACAGGCATCTGGAACTTCCATCCCAGCGAACCGTCCAGCAGACCTTGCACAACCAGCTTGGGCGGTTCAACGACTTTGGCAAGCTGGATAAATTTGCGCTGCGTCAATGCTTTAAAATTATTCGAGCTTGACAAGGATTTCATGTAATTACGCCAACCGTAATCCGTAAAATATTTTTGTGCATCCTGTAATTGTTTTCGATAATTGACAAAATCATAGGTATAAGCCGCCTCAACCGCTTCAATACTCCATTTCGCGACATCCTCTGTCGTCATGTTGGGTTCCTGAACAGGAATCACCTGTATTAATCGCCCAATTTTATCGGCTGGAAAAAAAAGAGGCTCTGTCGGATGTTTGATTAAATAAACAATCATCCCGATTAAAATCAAAATCACGATGAGACTCAATACATACAGCCCTAACACAAATCGGAATTTTCCCCGGTAAAACGCATTACGCAGATGCACCATGACTAATGCATCATCCAAATCGTTTTTACCTTCTGTTATCATACGGTTTCCTTCCTGCAAAACGGTTTATCGTTTTTAAGTCATCACAAATTGATCAATCCCAACACCTGTCGGATTCACCGATGTTGACACCCGCACCAGCGTAATCACAACAATAAAATTCGCGCGCGAGGTAGATCCAGCACTCTGGTAAGTGACTAAAAAGGGAATTTGAATGCGCCACGTGTAACCGCGACCTGGCAAAGGACCCTGATTCGAAATGACCGGCGGACCTGACACAACACCATTCACAAATAATTGATTTTGCGTAATGGTTTGAATCAGTTTGGCGATGGATCCCTGATAATCATTCCAGCCTGCATCCGTAAAATAAGGCCGTGCTAATGCGATTTGTTTATTGTAATTAACGAAATCAAACGTATAGGCAGCCACAGCCGCTTTGCTTGCCCAGGTAATCAATGTACTGGGTAATAGATTGGGCTCATAAGACGGCGTCAAGACTAACCGTTGTTTATTGGAAGCCACGGCAGAAAAAGGGGGCAATGGACGATGAAACACTTGATACAACACAAGCATCACCAAAAGCAGGACTAACACAATTTCCACGATAAGAACAATCATCAGCGAGTGAAAACTGCTGGCATAAAAATCATTTTTCTTCTCAGGTATTGCCTGTCTTGAATTCGACATTTATTCTCCAACATTGAGAGCGCTTATCATTTATTTTGTATTGGCGATAGCCAATGGAATAATTTGTCCTTCCGTGGTCGTCGCATAATAGTTTGGCGGCGCTCTAAACAAGATTAAATAAATAATGGCACAAATTAATAGAACGATCAGACACACTGAATAAATCAGTCTGCGTAATGTTTTTCGATATTTATCTCGATAAAAATCACTGTGTAATCTTGCAATTTCCTGTCTGGTGCCTAGCATGTGACATCCTTAAACTGGCAATTTTTCTAATGTAATTTCAACCCGATAATTTGCGCCATCCCAATCTGAAACCGTTGCCGTCACGGGTCTGTCACCATCACCGCCTTCCGCATACAGTAACCGTGTATTAATATTTGTATTCCATAAATAATTGGTCACTGCATTGGCTTGTTCCTGTGTGAGTGAACGACTGATTCTTTCGGGACCATTCGTGCCTGTATAAGCCGCGACTTTGACGGATATATTAGGATAACCGCTGATGAATTGTGAAACTAAATCCAATGTTTTATAGGCATAAGGCTGCAACGTCGGTGTTCCTTCCACAAAAACATATTGTGACGGCAATACAATTAAAATTTGGTCTCCCAATATGATAACTTTGTTGCCGCGATTAATGATTTGATCGGCTATGGAAGCTTTCGAATCAATATAAGCCCCTAACGCACCCCCAAAAATAGCACCGCCTGCCATGCCAGGGATGACACCGCTCCAGCTGGAGGCGATACCACCTACAATGGCACCCGTCGCGCCACCCAGAATCACACCTTTGGCTGTCTGGCTGGAACCCTGATACGATTCGGCCGCACTGACACCGTCACTATTAAAAGCCGTGCTCGCATTTTGATAGGTTTTCTGAATTTGGCCAGAAGCATCGCGTGACACATCAGAGGATGCGCAGCCCTGTAAGAGAGCGATTAGAAAAATACACACTGAAATTTTTGTTATTCTCATCTTGCCTAATCATCCTTGTTATTCATTATCCTGCAGGCGGTGTCTGCAGACTTTCTACATAATCTGCCAATTGTTTGGCTGCCTGACTCACCTGTTCGACTGGCAAGAAAAGATGGGCCACATCGGGCGGATAGTCGGTTGCATTTAACATATCCTTGACAATTTCATTGGTCATTGAACTCGCCTGCGAGCCTGTTCGTCCCAGAACGCGTTCCAGTAATTCCACTTTATCTTTGACAAATGCCTTATTGAGCAGTGGTGCACTGAAACGATCAAAATCAGCGCCCACTCGCTGTTTCACGTCGGCTACGAGTGTCATTTTGTTAAAGAGATTAATACGCGACGTATCCTCTTCTTCTTCAATAGCCAATACCTGTTCCTCAGCCCCCACTGCATTGCGATTATGAAAGGCCAACAAGGCGGAAACACCTCTTTCAATGGAGTTCACTTCCGGATCCTGGCTCATGGCACCGGCAATAATATTAATTTCGTCCGACTCATCGTGTGGATATTCAACAGGACCTTCTGAGCTTTGTAGAATATCTGAAAATTGTGCAATACGATTTTCCAGATCGATTAATATTCTGGCGATAGGCGGCTCTACTTTCAAAAATTGATTAATTCGCATACGTTCGACCGGCGAGGGATTGGCGAAAAACATGCGCGCACGGACAATTCTTGATTTGAAAAAAATATGCGCTTCACCTTCCCGTTGTTCTTTTAAATCCAGCAAATCGACACGTGCTCTTTTTTCCGAAGAGGCGCTGCGGCTATCCATGTAACTGTTTAACATGCTTTGTGCATTGGCCTGGAAAGAATCGACTTTTGTCACATACGATTCACCCGCTGTTTTTTGGAAAAATTCCCAGGTATCCATGGGATCTTCCAGTTTCATACAAATTTTAATATTGGTATTTGCACCGATTGATAAGGCTTCTTCTTTTGATGCTTTCTGGAAAGCCGGTAAATCTTGTCCGGCAAAAATAACGGAGAAACCCAATGAACGCGCTTGCGCCGGCACCACCGCAAAACCTTTTACGGCATAATAACCATATTCATCGAGAATACACATATAAGGCGTAGACGCATTCGTGGGCTTTCGGGTAATGACTTCTTTATAAGTACCTTCAACGCCTTCACCCAAACCGGCTGCCATCATCGCTTTCAAAGAAGCAATAATGACTTTTCCCAAGTTGGCCAATTCGTCGGGTGATTTTTCCAGCGCAGGCAATAGCACCACCAAAATTCGACGATTTAATACAACGTCTTTCAAATCCACTTCAGCCAAATTTGTACGAATGATGTGTCCATACGTATCCGCCAGTGAACCGAATACCTTGGTTAATTGCATGGTAATAAATCCGTGCTGCTCAAACACTTGCGAACTTTGTTTGCCTTTTTTTGTTTTATCGAAACCCGGCAGCGTTAACAGATAATTGTAAATCGGTTCAAGCACTAATTCCGGCGCTTCCGCGAGACTCACCGGTTCCTGATTATCACGGATAAACATTTTATCCAGACCAATGGCTTCCAGACGGGTCAAATCAAAATAATTACGAATGACATTCGCATCGAGCAAAATTTTGTTTTGATCACGCATATAAACCAGAATTTTCATTAAGGCTTTCACGAAAACAACGGCTCGGCCTTTCCACATATCGCCGTCAGCGGATTGGCCGCCTGAATCCATCAAACTGACAACCAATTCAGAAAGCATTTCAGAAGAACCGCGGCAAAATGGATTCATCGTATTGGATAACCGTTTTTCTTGCGCGCCGATAATATCGCGTGCACCGGTCATGAAATTAATCAATAACAGATCGTCTTCACGCCCCATCGATCGTGCCATTGAAAATATTTTTGCGAATAAACTATTATCACCCTTACCATCCACATACAAAAACCCACTGCCCTGCACCAGCGAGTTGAAGGCAATCGAAACCAGCGCTTCCGTTTTACCCGACCCTGTTGAACCAAAAATAAGAACATGGGTACGCATATCAGCATCGTTAAACCACAACTCTTCTTCAGTCGATTTTTTATTCCCAAAAAAACAAATACCGCGTGCCTTGCGCGGCTTGCCCGTTGGCAGCGGATCATTATAATCAAATGTGTCCGAACGCTGCGGCATGCGAAAAGGCAGTCGGGATTTTCGGGTAAAGGCATACCAGAAAACACCCAGGGCTGTGAAAAAAAAGAGTTCCGTGATGGGAGAAAAAATAAAAGCGGTAATGCCAATGCCAACCAGAAGGCAGGCACTTTGAATGGGATCTTTGAAAAAATCCACGATTTTCATGCCCAGCGTGCGCGTATCGCGCAAAAGCATTTGCGGCGCTAGCTCATGTTCTTCTTCCAAACCACGTTGTTGACGCATAT